>JBLFXD010000635.1:0-4663 GCA_047611045.1 Planctomycetaceae bacterium
TCCACCACTCCAGCGGCGACGTGATCGATCTGGTGGTTGAAGACGAGGGCGTCTCTCAGCCTTCATCCTTCCGCCCTCGACCTTCTAAAGAGACCATCGGCACGACGAGCAATCACCCGTTCTGGAGCGTCGATCGTCAGGAGTACGTGCAGGCCGGCCAGTTGGAGCCCGGCGAACGCGTCCTCACCTTCTCCGGCAACACCAAACGCATCGCCAGCAAACTCGCCCGCCCCGGCCCCCAACCCGTCTACAACCTCGAAGTCCACGCCGAACATGTGTATTTCGTCGGCGAAGACGGGTTATTGACCCATAATAGTCAAGGGTACTCGCTAGGTGTCAGACGAAATGCAAGGTCGGGTAAGATTGAGCAGCGGCTCGCAGCTAACGGGCGGCAAGGGTCGCGAAAAGGGACGCGATGGAACACTGCTTCGCCAATCAAGAAACATCCAAAGACGAGCCAGAACCACCATCTTGTCACCAATCAGATGGCGGAAGCGCTGGATGATGTTGGACTAAGCGGAGCAACCTTGCGTGCTCGACGTGGCCTACAATACATGTCTGCTCCAGGCGGACATACAGGGTATGAGCGATGGCACATCAACTACGATGTGGATATGTTACGATTCATCCGGAATACGCCTGACTTAGATGAAACAACTCTACTTCGAGAGATTCATCGGTATTATCAAAGCGGTGATGTTGCTAGGCGGATTCCAAATGTAGACTTGGGCTTCTAGTAGACTTGGGCTTCTAATGGATCAGATTTTCTTCATCTTGGATTGTCCAGCAATCGCTTGTAATTCAGAAGGGTATTTCACTTTTAGTAAGGTCAAAGCACAGCGCGGAGAACCGAAAAAATGCGAGAGTTGCGGACGAAGATTGGGCACACTTCCTTGGAAAGAACCGTACTACGCAAAATTACAAGGCGAGCGCTTTGGCGATATCTGCTGCGGGACAGGTGACGAATTCTTGGTGTCTGAGCGATTCCGCAAGGCTTGAAAACGCGAGAATTTATCAGGGTTGAACATGTCGCTGACTCCAGTGCTTTTGGATGTCCCGAAGGGCAAGGCCGACGCTGACTGCACCTACTATCTTGCGACTCCGGCTTATGCCTATACGTATTTGGATACACGTGCTTCTGGACTCGTAGTTAGTTCCGATGTCGGTTGCGAAAAATGTAGAGTATCTCGCAGAATGAAGGTTGATCGAGTTCGAGTTGCAATCGAAAGCTGGAATGGCGCCCATATATTCTATCCGACCTGGCTTTATGGAGTTCTACTCGTAACAGAGGAAGTGAAGCAGTTTGTCGAGAGTGGTGAATTCTCAAATTTCAGTTTTTGTCATCAAGATGACTATTCAGAGAAAAACGAACACTCGGCAGAGTAGCCCAAGTGACGTAGGCTGGGTCTGGACCCAATGATGTTCGGCACGTGTTTTGCACGGGTGACACCGGTTGATTTTGAAGACTGAATGGGTGGCACAGGTTGCTTGCAACCTGTGTGCGAAGCACAAGAGGCATCCGAAGATGAGGTTCATAAACTCGGGAGAATGTTGAAAAGGTTGCCTCCTGTCGTTGCACGACCCTGTTTGCAAGCAAACACGGCCACCCGGATATGACTGAGAAGCCGAAGCGTACGATTGTCGACGATCAGAAGTACCTTCACTTTGTCACGTTCTCGTGATTCCGAAGACTTCGGCTGCTCGATCTGAATCATCCGAAAAGAATTCTACTCGGAGTCCTGAATCACCAACTGGAACCGATGAATGCGAAGCGTGTCGGATTCGTCGTGATGCCCGGGTGACACTGGAACTCGTCAACCAGTGAGCCAAACACCAGAGCCCGCCGGCAGTCAGACAGCACCAACCACGTCAACGGCATCCAGAAAGCGGCACGTTGTCTGATGACCAGACTTCTAATTAGCGGCGTTCTTTGCTGTCCGGTGGACGCTGACGAGAATCGAGCCAACGACAAACGCGGCCTGAAGTACGGAACACTCAACCGGCCTCGACACCGACGAGAAACGCCTCGCGTTCCTCAGATCGCTCAACTTCGTTTCGGCTGTTGAAGCACCGTTGGATGAAATTTTGAAGGCGGCTGGGAAGAAGTATTTGTGCCCGCCGGATCCGCGGACAGCATTTGTTTGACTTATGCTTTTTTCTCATCAAGTCGCGATACGTAGACATGCCCGTTGAAATGGGCTGTCGCGACTCGCAGGCCGTCTGAAGCGAGGTCCAGATCTCGGGCGGTGTCTTTCAGCTTGAACTGGTGGAACTCGTTGGCGTCTGCGGGCTTGAAGAACAGCAGGTAGCCGCCGCTGTTGCCGCCGGAGATTCCGATCCTGGTTCCGTCGGCATGGAAGGCGATGCCCCATGCGACGCCGGTCACCTTTGCTTTGGTGAGGTGTTCAATCTGCTGCTTGCCGGATTCCCAGTCGAAGACGACGACCGATGGATTGCCGATGCCTGCAAACGCGTTGGTAACATTCGTGATGCCGCTGCCGGCGATGTACTTGCCGTCCGGGCTGAAGGCCATTCCGCGGAAGCCGCCGATCGTGGCGATGAACGTCTTGTCGTACTTCTGAAGTGACTCGGCCTGCCAGGTTCGGACCTGCTTGCCCGATGCGACCTCCCAATCGATCAGGTTGCACATCAGGTCGCCGGTCGCCAAATGCTTGCCGTTTGGATGGAAGGCGACGTTGTAGATGTGCGATTCGTGCCCCGACATTTCTCGGATGAGTTTTCCGTCGGACATATTCCAGAGGCGAACGACCAGATCGTTGCCAACGGACGCGAGCAACGTTCCATCCGGGCTGACGGCGACTGCTCGGATCCAGCCTGCGTGGGCATCGACCGTTCTGATTGGCTTAGGAGTCTCATCCGCAACCGGCCACCAGATCAGCCGGCCGTCGTAGCCACCGGTCACGAGTACCGAACCCGTCTTGTCGAACGCCATTCCCCGCACCCAGGCATCGACACCGACGAGCTGCGTTTTCTTGCCGGTCTCAATCTCGAATCGCCAGACGCTGTAGTCCTGCGAGCCGGCGAAAACGAACCGCCCGACAGCATCGAACCGGCAGGAAATCAGCGGACTTGTGTGAGAAAGGTCTTTCTCAACGTGCGTTTTTGTGACGTCCATGGAGAATTCCCCATTGTTTGAGCAGGGTTGACTGGGCAAGGTTGCTTCGGCAGGACAGCAATTCCTCCACGCTAATCAGAAGTCGTCGTCTTCGCCACACACTCAAACAGGCAGGTGCATGTCACTGAAGATGGAACGTTGTTTTGGACACGTTCGCTAAAGCGACAACTCCGCAAAAAAGGAATCACGCAAAGGCGAGGAGACGCAAAGATGGGAGTCGAGAAATTTGCGTCTTCGCGGCTTTGTGTGAGGTTCAAAAGCGTGCGAAGGCGCGTCATGCCTGATGAGCGAAGAATCTATGCTATTGTGATTTGGACGTGCCGAAGCGGTTCAGTCGGAGGTTGCTGCAGTTTTAGCCGCTTGAAGATCGACTCTGGGATATTCCGAATGATGAGCATGATCCATTTCCAGAACCACCGCGTGTAGATCACGTTTCGACGCTTTGCGATCGCTCGGTCAATATCCCGAGCGACTTGTTCGGGCGAAGCGACCATGGGAGATTTAGGGTCCAGGATTCCTGCCGTCATGGGAGTCGCGACAAAGCCCGGCTTAATCGTCAGCACGTGGACGCCAGATGCCTGAAGTCGTTTTCGGAGCCCTGCCAGAAAAGCCGACAGTCCTGCCTTGGCGGCTCCGTAGACGTAGTTGCTTTGCCGACCACGGTCGCCAGCCACCGAACTGATGACGGCGAGCCAGCCAGACTTTTTCGATTCAAGGTGTGCGGCAATCGGATGGAGAATGGACGCGGCAGCAGTCAGGTTGACGTCGATGGCCGATCGCAATTGAGTCAGATCTTCTTCGCACGCCTTCTGGTCGGGAAGAGTCCCAAAGCAGAGCACGGCTCCGTCAACGTTTCCGTCGAATTGAGCAAGACACTGATTCCACAATTCATTGTGAGAGTCCAAGTTCAACGCATCAAATTCGCGGACGCTGACGTTTGTCTGGTGACGAGTTCGCAGATCGGCGGCGTCACGCTCCAGCTCTTCCGTGTTTCGTCCGCACAACACGAGCCCGCAACCGCGAGCCGCCATGCGCTGACACAGAGCTTTGGCAATGCCGGAACCGGCACCGAGGATGACAATGTTTTCGCTCATGAGTTTCGTGTGACCTTACTGGACTGTCTCGGAGTGCTGTTGCGAAATTTCTGTTGTCGTTTTCGACATCGGCCTCTGAACAATTTGAAGTCGGCGGGCCTGCGAGGAAATGAACTTACCGTTCGGGTCGATCATTGACTGAACCTCGCGAAATTCCGGCAGACGCGGATACATAGTGGCAAATGTTTCGGCATTCATCGTTGCATCTTTTGCCAGGTAAAGTCTGCCGCCGTGTTGCAACACGATTCGGTCGAGTTTCTGCGCCAGTATCAGCAAGTCAGGACCGGTATTCTTAAAATCAAGAGCAAGCGTGTGGCCACGATCGAGGAACGACAACAGTCCGGGGCTGGCCGCTCCGCAGCTCTTAAGAACTGCCAGAAATGAGCCACGTCCTGACGCGACGATTTTCCCGAGCAGTTCGACAAGGCCCTGA
>JBLFXD010000636.1:0-4661 GCA_047611045.1 Planctomycetaceae bacterium
CGGACTGACCGCGAGAGGGCGGCGTCACTAGTTCGGAGTAATCGATACAGCCGGCAGTTTGGGAAGGCAGAAGGGCGGCGTTGACCGGTTTCGGCACGCTCGGATAACGTCCAGCCCGCAGTAGGGCGTGACAAGCGGGCTGAATTTTGATTGCGGTGTGCCGGCGTGGAGATCTGTGAGTTTCGTAGACGGCTCTCTACTCGGACGGTTGCCCGCGCGAGCCCACCAGGTTTGGGATTCGCTCCACTTGTCACACCCTACGGAAGACTGACCAGCTTTAGACAGCTGGCAAAAGAAAACGGAATGCTCCAAGGGACTGGAAGATGCCTCGTTCGCCGCTGACCATTCTGCAGATTCTGCCTGAGCTGGACTCAGGCGGTGTCGAGCGTGGCACTCTGGAAGTCGGCGCAGAAATAGTACGACGCGGGCATCGTTCGATGGTGGTTTCCGGCGGCGGACGGATGGTTGAGCAATTGGAACAAGCCGGCAGCCAGCACTTTTCGGCACCCGTTGGGAATAAGTCGCCACTGACGCTGCGGCAGGTCGGCTGGTTGCGAAAGCTGATCATCGAGCAGGGCGTTGACATTGTGCATGCTCGGTCTCGTGTGCCGGCGTGGGTGGCGTGGCTGGCGTTGCGAAAGATTCCCGAGACGCACCGGCCGAAATTTGTGACGACGGTCCACGGGCAATATTCAGTCAGCCGATTCAGCGAAATTATGACTCGCGGCGACCGGGTCATCGCCGTTTCCGAAACGATACGCGACTACATTCGGGCGAATTATCCAGGCACTCCGGACGAGCGAGTTCACACTATCTACAGAGGTGTCGATTCGACGGAGTTTCCGCACGGGTATCAGCCGTCTGATGAGTGGTTGCGGGAATTCCACGGCGAGTGGCCAAAGCTGGCTGACAAACGACTTCTGACACTGCCGGGACGGATCACGCGTTTGAAGGGGCACCTCGATTTCCTGAAGATGCTGTCGGCGGTGCGGGATTCCGGCGTGGATGCTCACGGATTGATCGTCGGCGGAGTCGATCGTCGGAAACGTCGATACGCGGATGAGATCAGAAAAGCGGCCGCGGAGTTGGGTCTCGAAGACGACCTTACCTTCACCGGGCACCGCTCGGACATGAAGGAGTTTTACGCGGTCTCCGACATCGTGTTTTCACTGTCGTCCAAGCCGGAATCGTTCGGGCGAACGGTGCTCGAAGCGTTGAACCTGGGGACGCCGGTTGTCGGTTATTCGCACGGCGGTGTCGGCGAGATTCTAAACAATGTCTTTCCTGCTGGTGCCGTCCCGGTGGGAGATTGTCTCGAACTGACGGACCGGGTGACTCGGTTGCTCGAAGAGCGGTTAACGGTTCCGCCGGTCAGTCAGTACACGCTCGCAGAAATGCTCGAGCAGACTCTTCAGCTCTATGAAGAGCTCGAAGCCGGCGGAGACGCCGCTTCTGCCAGCGCAGCCTGACGTCGTGATGTTTCCTGAAGTCCGAGCGTGACTCAGGGTGCCCAATGCGAGTTCACCATTGGTGTGCTGTTGCCGGCTGCGCTGCATCAAGTGCCATTTCGACGGTGCCATTACGAGTCGCACAAACGGAATCGGCACCGCAGATTTCCCTCCTAAACGCCCTCCAAAACGTTTGCCTCACCGGCCCCGTGATCTACGTTTAGGTCGTTAGCAGCGAGCCACGTCAGCTTCGAGCTAGTGCAAAACGTCGCGGCTGGCATTTGCAGTTTTTCTGTATGCGGAACACGTGTGTTCGAGTGGCCGGTGTCTGTGGCAGTTGTCACAACCATTCGAACTTTCCTGGGGAACGCCTGAATCAGGCGGCAAATTATGAAGAGGATAGCTATGAAGAATTTTGCAGACAGCGTCAAAAAGTTTATCGTTTCAGAAGATGGTCCAACGGCTGTTGAATACGCCGTGATGATGGCTTTGATCATCGTCGTGTGTATCGGTACTGTCACAACGATCGGCACCAACGCCAACGCCAAATTCCTCGAAGCCTCCAATGCCCTTACCTAAGGCGTTGGTCTGAACCATTTGGTTCACGAGCCAGTCGTTCCGGATTTCGGACGGCTGGCTTTTTTCGTGCGCGGACCGGTTGAAGCTTACCTTCACAGCTCAGTTGCGTCTGCGACTTTGAAGCCGGCAGTGACGACTGCATCGACGGTGCCGAACGCGCGACGGTTCGACTGCAATCGGCAATGGCATGATTTGCGGGAAATCTCTCCATAATTACCGCACCGTTGCAAAACGCGAACTAGAGTTGCGACAACGCGACCGCAAGTTGCGAAGTGTGCAACGAGTCAGTCGCTGGTCACTGTGGACCAGATTAACCCCTCAAGTTTGGTGCTTGTTCTGCGAGGTTCCGCAGCGGTTTTCTGTCTTCCAACCACGAATGATTCGTGAGTTCGGCAGACCGCGACGGGCAGCTTCCAGAACGTAAAGAAAGGTTCGAGCAGTCATGGAATTGGAATTCCTTCTCGAAAACTGGGAAGTCAAGCTGGTTGCGATCACTCTGATCGTGGCTGCCTGGATTGACGGTAAAGAATTAAGAGTCCCCAACTGGATTACGTTCCCGATGGCCTTCTCCGGACTGGCCTGGCATGCGTACGCCGGTGGAATGGGCGAATGGGCCGAAGGGGGCTTCTGTGGCTCGCTGGCTGGACTCGGAATGGGTCTGCTCTGTCTGCTGCCGATTTATGCGGTCGGTGGAATGGGAGCGGGCGACGTGAAACTGATGGCTGGCATGGGAGCGTGGCTCGCCAGCGCGAATCAAACGTGGGAAGCGTTCTGCGTTTCAGTTGTCGTCGGAGCCTTCATGGGCATTTACATGATGTGGAAACGCGGCAACTTTTCTGACAACTACGCGAACTTCCATGTGATCATCAACGAGTGGCTGACGATTCGAAACCCTCGCGAACTTGCTGCGAACGCTGCCGCGCGTAAGCCAACAATGCATCTTCTGCCGTACGGCATTCCGATCTGCATCGGGTCGATCGGCTACTTCCTCTACGAAGGCATGCTCATCGGATGAGCTGATGCCTGGGCCTGACCTCGGTCACGGCCTGAACCGGGCGACACGAAGTTGCCTGGCAACTGGAACACGAATTGGGCGTGTCAATCGATGACGGGCAGGTCGGATCAGCATTGGCTGGTCCGACCTGATTCCGTGCAGCCTGATTCAGTACAGGACGGGGACGGCTGGAAGTAAATGCTGCAAAACTTGTGGGATTCTTCGAGAACCGTTCAAGAGTCGTCTGCGGAGTTCACCGGAAGGTGGGTTGCCATCAGGTATCCCTTAACCGGTAACCGCGTTTCAACTGGTACGGCCGGTATAAACTGAAGAGTTTACCACGCCGCTGCCGACAAACTGATTGATGAAGGTTCGTCGTCATGAGACTCAAGCCAATGTTGTTGCTGGCTCTGGCCAGCGGTTGCGGCCTTGTGGCCATGTTCCTGTTTCAGCAGGCGACCAAAGGAAACTCAGGCGGACCCGTTGACAAGAAAATTTCGGTGCTCGTCGTTACGTCCGAAATCACACCGGGAACACTGCTCAGTGAAAAGAACGTCGAGTTCCGTGACTACCCGGTTTCGGTAGTGCCGGAAAACGTCGTCACCGTTCCAGAAGAATTCGAAGAACGAGCGAGTCGAGTTCGGGCCTTCCCCGGAGACTTCGTCACGCTCGATAAGTTAAGCGGAAAAGGAGATCACGCGGCATCGCAGGACATTCCTCCCGGGATGGTGGCGATCACGATTCTTGTTGACTCGGCCATGACCAGTAGTGGATTAATGCTGCCTGGTGACCGTATCGACCTACTTGTGACATTCACCATGCGGGGGCAGTACGGCGGCGGCAAGGTGATCAAAACAGTTCTGGAGTTCGTAGAGGTTTTTTCAGTCGATCAGCGACGCGAAATTCAGTCGACGAAAGGTGAATCAGCTGCAAAGACGTTGACTCTGCTGGTCGATCGTGACCAGGCCATGCTGGTGAAACTTGCTGAAGACATCGGCAATCTCCACCTCACAATGCGGTCAAAGACAGACTCAGAACCACACGTTGACGACAAAGACAGATTCAAACCAACAGACATGTCCGACTTCCTCGGTACCGATGATGAGGAAGAAGAGGGCGAAGAAGACGAGGACGAACCTCAAACCAACGACGACGATCTGGAGCAGTTTCTGGATGCCAACAGTCAGCCGGAGCCACTTCCGGCACCACTCCCTGTTGCACCGGTGGCAATTGCACCGTTGACTGTTCCTGTCGGCGAGCCTGAGGTTGAACCGTTCGATCCAACATGGACGATTGAGATTTTCGCGGGAGACATCAAACGCGTCGAAGAAGTACAGATTCCAGAATCGGAATGGCCGGTTGTCGAACCGAAGAAAGTCACTGAAGAAGTCGACGAGTCAGGCGGGAATCCGCTGCTCAAGGGACTGAAGACGCTGTTTGGCGGCGGGAAGAAGAAGGACGAAAGCGGAACTGAGAAACAGGAAGCCGATCCACCGGAATCGCTGCCGGAGGTCAATGATGATCAGAATGTCGAAGATTCAATTCCCGTTCCGGCTGAGCTCTCAACGGTCAACTAAACCTGCAGGGTTCGTCGGAAAACGGAATTCAGATAGCGGTAGTTAAGACTCAAAACGCTTCCC
>JBLFXD010000637.1:0-4649 GCA_047611045.1 Planctomycetaceae bacterium
ATCATCCATCCACAGACAGCCTGAAAGGAAAGAGGCAAAGCGCCGGATGGAACGATCAGTTCCTCGCCGAAGTACTGCAAATTCAGCAGTGAAACTTCGCGCCCCCTCTGCACTTGGAGGGCGTTGCCACTCACATTTACTGGCCTCCCGATCGAATGCGTTCATTAGAATAGACGGGGCAAACGCAGGGTGCCTCGGTTGCTTGCGACCGGGGCGGCGGAGCCGCAAGAGGTTTTGTGGGAGATCCTCAGCGGATCGAAGTAACCTCTTGTCGCTGGGTGGCCCCGATTGCTTGCAATCGGGGCGGCGAAGCCGCGAGAGGTTTTGTGTTGAAGTTCTCCGCTACCGACGATGACCTCTTGTCGCTGCGCGACACAGATTGCGAGCAATCTGTGCCACCCGTTTTTCGATCGAGGAACACCATGAAGATTCTCCTTCTGCTGGCTCTAATCAACGGCGGCCCGACTTCCACCCTCTTCGCAGTGTGGCCCAGACAATCCGGAACGGTTGTCTGGGTGCGTCAGCACAAGAGGTCCGGTTGTTATTGGCCACGGAAGTTCGCAGGGGTTGCCTCTTGTGGCACGGCCACTCATACAACTCGCAACGAGTTGTATGAGTCACCCGCGCGGAGTTGGTTCCGGTCTTTTTTCCCAGGACTTTTCGGGTGGCCGCGATTGCTTGCAATCGGGGCAGCGAAGCCGCAAGAGGTTTTGTGTTGAAATCCTCCGCTACCGACGATGACCTCTTGTCGCTGCGCGACACAGATTGCGAGCAATCTGTGCCACCCTTTTTTCAGCTTGAGGGACACCATGAAACTTCTCTTCTTCCTGTCGCTGATCATCGGCGGCCCGACTTCCACCCTCTTCGCAGCAGGGCCGAAGAGTCTTCTCGACGGGCTGATCTTTCATGCTCCGTTTGACGGTGGAGCTGATGCCAGACTGGCGGTCGGGGACGGGCGGATTTACACGGCGCCTCTTTCACGAGATCCGGCGGAACGCAAACCGGGCTTGAATGCGGAAGAAGTCGCCATCGCCATCGGCAAGGGCCGTTACGGCGACGCGCTCCACTTTCTGAAGAAGTCCAGGAATATGGTCTTTTTCTACGGCGACAAAAACACGGGCTTCCGCGCGAAGGATTGGAACGGGACGATTTCGATGTGGCTGAGCCTCGCCCCGGCTGATCTCAAGCAGCAGTTCTCCGACCCGGTGCAGATCACCGATAAAAAGTACAATGACGCAGCGTTCTGGGTGGACTTCACGAAAGTCGACACTCCGCCCCACTTTCGTATGGGAGTATTCCCCGATTCGAATGTCTGGAATCCAGAAGCTCTTAAACAGGACAAGATTCCCGAATCGGAACTTCCCATCGTCCGCGCGAAGGGGCAGCACTTTGGGCGCGACAGGTGGACCCACGTCGTCATGACCTTTTCCGGCTTTAATGCGGATGGCACCGGTGCAACAGCGAAGCTCTACATCAACGGAGACCTTCAGGGAACGGTGAAGGATCGCCGCCAGGTGTTTACCTGGGACCTCTCGAAAGCGACCATCCGCTTGGGGCTCGGGTACGTCGGATTTCTGGATGAGCTGGCAATCTTCAACGGAGCGTTGAACGCCGACGAGGTTCAGACGCTCTACAAGCTTCCCGCCGGACTGAGTGGCCTGTCTTCACACCGGAAGTAGTCAAGTAGGGTGGGTCTTGACCCAGCTTGGTTTGATCACCAGTTGCGGGGTCACGACCCTGCCAACGCCACTACGTGGCTGCCAGGTTTGTCTGGATTGCTCCTGGACGCAATGATTGCAGGCTGAGTCCACTTCGTGCTAAAGCCGCGAGGTAACTCTTTCAGCGTGTGAGATTTTCGACTGTAGGGTGTGACAAGCGGGCTGAATGGCGATTGCGGTGTGCCGGCGCGGAGATCTGTGAGTCATCGTGACGGCTATGGACTCCGACGGTTGCCCGCGCGGGCACACCAGAACTGGAATTCGCTCCGCTGGTCACACCCTACGGAAAACTCACAAACTCTTTGCATCCAGATTCTTCCGACAGGACCGGATTCCATGATTCCACGAAGCCTCTTGTCACTGTGCCGCGCGGCGATTGTTCTTTTGGCGATTCCGGCTGCGTTGTTCGCTCAGAACAAGCCGTATGACGTTTTTCCGGACGCTGCCCCACCGTATTATCGAGTGAGGTACGAGGCATCGACTCAGCCGAGCGAGTTGATTTTTCCGGTCAACTACACCGTCTGGATTCCGCAGAACGTTAAGACACTGCGCGGCGTCGTGGTTCATCAGCATGGCTGCGGTGAGGGGTCTTGCAGTTCTGGATTGACCGGGGCATTCGATTTGCACTGGCAGGCGTTGGCGAAACAGCACGACTGTGCGTTGCTGTCGCCATCGTACGAGCAGCCGCAGGGAGCCGATTGCCAAATGTGGTGCGATCCTCGAAACGGTTCGGACGCGGCGTTTCAGAAATGTCTGGTTGATCTCGGGGCGAAGTCAGGACATCCCGAATTGGCGACAGTCCCCTGGGCGTTGTGGGGACATAGCGGCGGCGGACACTGGGCGGGCGGAATGGCGTTGCTGCATCCTGATCGCGTCGCGGCTGCGTGGCTTCGGTCGGGCGTGCCACTGCTGGAACCGAACCCGGAACGCAAGGAAATCAAGGCTCACGAGTTGTCTGACGCCGCGCTCAGAGTGCCGTTGATGTGCAATCCAGGAACGCAGGAAGGGGTCACTGTCAAAGACGGTCGCTTTGCAAAAGTATGGCCAGCGAACGAACGGTTCTTTGGCGGCGTCCGAGGTCGAGGCGGGGTGATCGGTGTTTCGGTCGACCCTCTGACCGCTCACGAGTGTGGCAATCAGCGGTACTTTGCAATTCCCTGGTTGAATGCCTGTCTGAGCGTCCGACTTCCGAAGGTTAAAGGTGCCCCACTCAGGCCGATGCCGACCGGTGATGTCTGGCTGGCCAGTCCGACAGGCTTCAAGTCCGTCCCTGCCGCGAATTATGAGGGCGATCCACTGAAGGCGGCATGGCTGCCCAGCGAGTCGCTCGCAAAAGGTTGGATGCGCTACGTCAAAGACACGGCGGTTCCCGACACGTCGCCTCCGCCAGCGCCGACGAATCTTCGACGTGATGGAAACAGGTTGAGCTGGGCGGCGGAAGCGGATCTCCAAAGCGGACTGGCTCATTTCATCATCGAGCGAGACGGCAAGTTTCTGGCAAACGTTCCGGAGCAGGGGAAGAATCGATTCGGACGTCCGATTTTCCAAAACCTTCAGTACAGCGACACTCCAACGCAACCTCTCGTGCCGATGACCTTCACTGATCAAACAGCTGCAACGGGCAAGAAGCACACCTACCGGGTTGTCGCCGTCAACACAGTCGGTCTGAAGTCGCAACCAGCCACCGAGTTCGTCTCGGTTGGTGGGGTACGCTGATTCGCCCTCTCGGGGGCCACCAAATTCAGCACTCCAAGCCAGCTGATCTGGTACGAGTTAGCTGGGCGGCAGATTCGGCGACTGCTCGCCTTCGATGAGTCTGTCCTTGACGATTTGCAGCATAAGCGGATGCAGACCGAGTGGCGGGCAGAGTTCGAATTGGACTTCTTTGAAGTCGGCAGCCGCTTCGTTGCGGAAGCGTTCGAGGTCTCGCGTGACGTGCGAGCCAGCGCTGAGAAAGTACGGCATCATCAGAACATGGTCGGCGCCTGCGTCGACGCATTGACGAGCGCCGTCGGGAATTGATGGTTCGGCGAGTTCGAGATAACTCGGCACGATGATTTCGTAGTCGCTCTGTTCTCGAAGTCGGTCGGCGACGATAACGAGATCGTGATTGGCTTCCGCTCGGCGGCTTCCGTGGGCGATCAGCAATACGGCAGTTGTCATCAGGACGACTCAATTCTTCAGTAGGTCAGGCTCTGCCTGACGAAGTTACCTCGTCAATCAGTCCTGCCTCACGAGGTTTCGCTGAATCAGCGTTCCGAACGACTTCGTCAGGCAAGGAACGGCCTGTCAATAACTGTCGTAGCTACGCTCGCCAGAGCGTGGTCCGGTCCACCGTCTGGCGACGGTAGCTACAGAGAAACGCGACACTTAATTCGCGGCCAATCCAAGCCTGACCTACTCGCTACTCGCGCGCAGTCTGCGAAATCTCACATCAGCATTCATCCAGGCCGCGAGGAAGGATCGTAGACACTACACGTGGGATTCAAAATCGAATCTACACGCGGTCGACTTCAATGTTCATCACGGCAGATTTTGCTTTGAAGCGGCTCGCGACTAAACTGTCGGTTTGATTTCGAATCTTCGTCAATCCAACGAGCTTTGGGAGCCAATTATGACCCAGCAGAATCGCCGTAACTTCCTGAAAACGACCGCTGCCGCAGCGGGAGCCACGATGCCGTACTGGTTTACCAGTGCTCAACGGTCAACTTTCGGATACGCGAGCGCCAATGAGCGGCCGGTTCTCGGCTGCATCGGAACGGGGAGCCGATGGGGCAGTGTTGGGCCAGCAGCATTGAAATTTGCTGACTCTACCGTTTTCTATGTGCGCAGGAAAAACCGGGTTCGTCTGTTGACCACTTTCTGCGAGCCTTCCTTTGTTCTACGAAGGGAGGACGAGCATGGATGCTCAGAAACGAACCCGGTCGGTTC
>JBLFXD010000638.1:0-4635 GCA_047611045.1 Planctomycetaceae bacterium
GCTCGCGTGATCCGGAGCCAGCTCGGCCAGAATCCGCCGTACCAACTCCACCGAGTCATCCGAAATCAGCCTTTCGTCCGGCAATGCCGCGCCGCCAGGGCTGTCGTCAAAGTGCGGCTCCGCAGAATCGATTCGCCGAGCCGCCAACTTCCTCCAGTGCAGCGCCACCTGGTGATGAGCGATGCCACTCAACCACGCCCAGACTGTTCCTCGTTCCGGATCGAATTTCGTTGCCGAACGTGCCGCCGCCAGAAGTGTTTCCTGAACCGCATCCGCCACCGCGTCGCGATCTGAACCCAGCTGCCGAGCCACGTATCGCCACAACTGCTCGCTGTATGCCTCACAAAGCGCACCCCAGACTTCCGGGCTGCCAGATCGCAGTCCTTCCACGTCGTCAAAAGACTCCGGGCGAGCGGTCAAAGGATGGTTTCCAGCTTTCAGACTCAGATGCCGTCAGGGTAACAGCGTTGTTTCTCTGAGAATGTATTTGCGCGACGAGCGGAGATGTGTCGCCGAATCCTGGCAGTTTGTCACAGAAAGGGATAATTGAACGTAGAGGCCTCTGCGTTCCCCCTTTTCCGCGACCGTCGAAAACCTCTCCCCCCTCAGCTAATCTTCCGCGAACTTCTGGCACGACACACTTCACGGAGCGACTGCGATGAGCGTTTTTCTGGGCATCGACGTTGGAACGAGCGGCACCAAGACTCTGGCGATGCGCGAAGACGGAGCGATCCTCGCCAAAGACACCGTCGAATACCCGCTCTACACGCCCAAGCCCGGCTGGTCCGAGCAGAACCCCGAGGACTGGTGGCAGGCGACGATCCAAAGTGTCCAGGCCGTCCTGAAGAAAGGCGACATTGCCCCGACCGAGGTCAAAGGAATCGGCCTCAGCGGACAGATGCACGGCAGCGTGTTTCTCGACGCAGACAACAATGTCATCCGCCCTGCCCTGCTCTGGAACGACCAGCGAACTCAGGCCGAGTGTGAAGAAATCGAATCGCGAGCCGGCGGACGATCTGCACTGATCGACATGGTCTCGAATCCGGCTCTAACCGGATTCACCGCCCCGAAAATCCTCTGGCTACGAAACAACGAACCCGCCAACTACGATAAAACAAAACAGGTTCTACTGCCGAAAGACTATGTCCGCTTCCGCCTGACCGGCTTGTTCGCCACCGAAGTCAGCGACGCCTCCGGAACGCTGCTGCTCGACGTGAAGAATCGATCGTGGTGCCAGCCTCTGCTCGACAAACTGGAAATCGACAACTCACTCCTGCCCGAAGTCTTCGAGTCAGAAGTCGTCAGCGGAACATTGAGTGACGTCGCAGCCTCCGCACTCGGTCTGCCTTCCGGAGTCGCCGTGGTCGGCGGAGGCGGTGACCAGGCAGCTGGAGCGGTCGGCAACGGCATCGTCAGCGGCGGAACAATCTCGGCCACAATGGGAACCAGCGGCGTCGTGTTCGCTCATTCGGACGAAGTTCAGACCGACCCGGAAGGCCGAGTCCACACCTTCTGCCACGCCGTCAACGGACAATGGCACGTGATGGGTTGTGTCCTTTCGGCTGGCGGAAGTCTGCAGTGGTACCGCAACCAGTTCGGCGAAATGGAATCGGCAGTCGCTTCCGGGATGGACACGGAAGCTTACGAACTCATGACCGCCGCCGCTGGCAAAGCTCCTGCCGGCTCCGAGGGTCTGTACTTTCTGCCGTACCTGACGGGCGAACGAACTCCGCACTGCGATCCGTACGCCCGCGGAGCGTGGATCGGCCTGTCACTCCGACACGGACGCTCGCACATGATCCGCTCGGTCATGGAGGGCGCGACTTACGCCATGCGGGATTGCCTGGAAATCATCAAAGGCATGAACATCCCCATCAACCAGGTCCGAGTCTCCGGCGGCGGAGCACGCAGCGCTTTCTGGCGACAGCTCCAGGCCGATATCTACGGACAGGACGTCTGCGTCACCAACTCCGACGAAGGCCCGGCCTACGGAGTTGCCCTTCTCGCGGCAACTGGAACGGGTGCGTACTCCAACGTCGTCGAAGCCTGTTCAGCGACGATCAGCGTAACCGACAGCACGGCAACCTGTGCGAAAGCCAAGGCTGACTACGACAAAGCGTACCCGATGTACGGCCAGCTTTACCGATCTCTGAAGAAAGATTTTCCCGCGCTGGCCGAACTCGCCGGCTCATGAACATGTCCGTAGGGCATGTCAAGCGCAGCGCCGGCGTCCCATTCTTGAGCAGCTAAAAAGCTGGTATGCCGGCGCTTCGCTTGTCAATACCCTACTCACATGACGACTTTACTTCGGCGTCGAGGGAGCCATGCGACTACGTTTCGGCCCAGAACAAGTCGAGCAGGCGGCCGCCCAATTGATGGAATGGCTCGCTGAATCACAATCGACGGTCGCCTTCACAGGAGCCGGAATCAGCACGGAGAGCGGGATTCCGGACTTCCGTTCCCCCGGCGGAGTGTGGGCGAAGAACGATCCCGTTTACTTCGACGATTTCATGGCGAGTGCTGACTCGCGCTACGAATACTGGCGTCAGAAATCCGAAGCACATCGCGACTTCGCCGACGCCAGTCCCAACATCGCTCACGAAACGCTCGCCGCCTGGGAACGACAGGAAAACCTCCGAGGAGTCATCACTCAGAACATCGATGGCCTTCACCAGGACGCTGGAAGCCACAACGTCTTGGAGCTACACGGCACCGCTCGCGACATCGCGTGCATGGACTGCGACTGGCGCGAACCTGCCGACAGTTGGGTCGCAAAGTTCATTGCCGAAGATCGAGTCCCCGACTGCCCCAGTTGCAACGGGCGTCTGAAACACGCCACCGTTTCGTTCGGTCAGTCGCTGCCCACGGAAATCCTGCGCACCGCCTCTCAATGGGCAACAGAATCCGACCTTTTCATCGCACTCGGTTCATCACTCGTCGTTCATCCGGCGGCGAGCATCCCTCAAATGGCCCGTGACCGAGGAGCGAAACTGGTCATCCTCAATCGGAATCCAACGCCGCTCGATTCAATCGCCAATCTCATCGTGAACGCGCCGCTTGGCGAGCTGTTCACGGCGATGAATTCCAATGCCCCACATTCAGCAGACTGATTTGCTGAACGGATACCGACGCTCGGCTTCTTTGGTCGTTAGTCATGCGCGCCGTGCACCCTCTCGAAACTCACGCGAAGACGCAAAGGTCGGACTGCAAAAACTTTGCGTCTTCGCGTGATTCCCAGTGTCGCGATGTTATGGGGAGCTTATTTCCAGCCTGTTCCGCTTCACTCGTCAACGGCGAAGTTCCCCGCCCAGCATGGCGGAAGACGAGGAACGGTGGCACGAACGATGGCGATAATCGATCTTCGCTCGTCGGTCCCGATGTGTCCGAAACTTTCCTCTTGCGAACGTGACGTCAGGTCTGTCCACAACTTTTTCAGCAGCCGATCGCGGCACTCGGCTGGCAACTCGTCGAACAGCCGGGAATAGATCAGGTAGCTCAGGCGGTGCCTGAAGACGCGACCGACGAGACTCAGATCTCGCAACGAGTCCCCTTTCGGATCTCGCAGGCCTCTCTTAATGAAAGACCTGGCAAACTCGGAATTGTTCAACACACCTGCCGCGTCCGAGGGCGACAATTCCAGCGGCGGCTCATCCGCGAAAACGAAATAGCGAATTAGTTTAGCCTCAACGTCCGATCGGCGATTCAGTCGCGACTCCAGACCGGCTCGAATCAGAAGATTGGTTCCGTGAACCTGGTGAGCCAGGACCAGGTGTGCGACAAGATCACTCTTTTCATACGGGTACCCGTTCACGTCGAACTTCTGATTCAACTCGGCAAGCGACGACGCGAACCCCGGCGTCTTCTTGTGACGAGTGTTCTCATCCCTGCTTACCAAATTACCTCGATGAACGATGCCTGGCGGAGTCCCCGTCACAAACCAGCCTCCCCATCGCTTTTCGTAACTCATGTCATGAGTCATCCGCGAAAACCCAACGATCGGCTTTCCCGTTCGGTCGGTCTGAAATGCTCGAAGCAGCAGTCCGGGAACTTCGAGAGACGACCTGCCCGAATGGCAAGCCAGACACCCAGTGCGTCGTTGAAACAGCGGCGGCACATTCTCGCCGGGTGCATCCGCTCCTGATGCGGCTTTCTTTAGTTCATCAAGCGGCTGCGAAAGCGTGTAACAGTTAATGCCTTTGACCGGGTCGACGGCCGTTACTTCAAGTTCGCGCGAGCCCGGAATCCAGGCAACGGATACCTCGTCGTTAAAGAAGACCGCCCGCGGAGTCTTCGGGCTAACCAACGCTGGGGCACGGGCCGTCTTCGAGAAAACAAGCAGTTGCGATTCCAGCGGAACGCCCAGCAGCTCAAGCACCGAAAGCAGATACCCAAAACGATCATCAGCACTCAGTCGAGCCTTTCCTGCTGCAAGCCGACCTCCCAGTGCCGAAATCGCATCGTCAGTTTCCGTCCCGAAATAGTCGACAGGCTCCCGGCCAAACGGCACCTGGTCGGTAAGCTTAATCTCAACCGCCAGGTTCTTCAGAGCGTCCGATTCTTCGGCGATTGCCGAGGTTGCACAGAAAAAAGTGAGCCAAACGACGGCAAGAAGCAGGTGCAAACTCGTCGCCGCCT
>JBLFXD010000639.1:0-4634 GCA_047611045.1 Planctomycetaceae bacterium
GTCGTGCTCCTCGGCGAGGAACGATTCCTGAAGAAGCCAACCGGCGATTCAGAAGAATCATCAGACAACACCGACACGGCTAACGACGCCGTTGACCCGCGTAAGGCTGCGTAGAACGCCGATCGAGAAACCTACAGCAGCTCTCGCAACACTCGGCCGTCGTTGACGATCTTGACCGGGCGACCTTCGGGAGTGTGGAACTCGTCGTCGCCGTTGATGCCGAGCTGGCTGAAGATCGTGGCGGACAGGTCTTCGGGGCCGACCGGATCGGTTTCGGGACGCTCGCCCCGCGCGTTCGTCGCGCCGATGACTCGTCCGCCCTTGATGCCGCCGCCGGAAAGCAGAATCGTGTTCGACGGTCCCCAGTGATCGCGACCGGCGTACTTGTTCACTCGCGGCGTTCGTCCGAATTCGCCCATCACGCAGACCATCGTGGTGTCGAGCATGCCTCGTTGTTCCAGATCGCGGAGCAGCATCGGCAATCCGGTATCCAGATGCGGCAGCAAGTCGTTCTTCAGAACGTCGAAGTTGTTGTAATGCGTGTCCCAGTTTGTATGGTCGATCGTCACGCAGCGAACGCCGGATTCGACCAGTCGGCGAGCCATCAGGCACGACTGCCCCAGCGAGTTTCTTCCGTACTCGTCGCGAACTGAGTCCACCTCGGAATGAATGTCAAACGCGATCCGCGTCGCTGGCGACGAGATCAGGTTGAACGCCTTCTTCTGGAATGTTGTCAACGCTCGAGTGCCGCTGTTGGCGGTAATCTCCGCCTTCTCATTGAACCGATCGACCGTCTTCATCAGCTCGCGACGAGCGTCAAACCGGTTCGCGTTAATCGCCAGCGGCGGCGTCAGATCCGGAACGGCAAAGTCGGGAGCGTTCGGGTCGGCCTCAACTTCGAAAGGTGCGTGCGATGCGCCCAGGTAGGCAGCCCCACCCGAACGGTGCATCTTCGGCAGGCAGACATACGGCGGCACCGAACCTCGCGGCCCCAGCATTTTCGAAATCACTGATCCGTGAGCCGGATTGTGATTGTTTGGTTTAAGACTCGCGTTGAAGCCAGCTCGCGGGAAGTAACCGGTCAGCATGTAGTGGTCAGCGGCGCCGTGGCCCGAATCGTGATGTGTGAAATTCCTCAGTAGCGAAAATCGATCGGCCACTTGAGCGAGACCCGGCAGGTGTTCGCAAACCTGCAGCCCCGGAACGACCGTGTCGATCGGGTCAAACTCGCCACGAAACTCGGCCGGCGCGTTCGGTTTCAAATCAAGCGTGTCGATGGTGCTCAGGCCGCCCTGCAAAAACAGGACGATCAACGACACATCATCACGGTCCGAGTTAACGCCGCTCTTGTCGGCTCCTTCGCGGGCTGCCAACGCTGGCGAGAGTCCCATCGCTCCGGCAGCGGATGCACCCAGCCCGAGCTGCAGCATGTTTCGCCGGCTCATCCCGTCGCAGTACGATCGCTTCTTACTCATAGCATTCTCCAACGCTGCCTCCGCCAGTTCGTCAGGACCGTTCTAACCGGAACCCGCCGTCAATGATTGAACAGGAATTCGACCGTGTTCATCAGGCTCCACGCAACATCCTCAACAGCCTTCCGTCGATTATCGGCATTTGCAAGGTACCGGCTGACCGACACCTGCTCGTCCGTCGACGGAAACCGACTGTAAAACATCAGATAGATTTCCTCGACGAGTTTTTCGTCGTCGGTGATCGCCCCTTCCAGCATGGCAAGTTTGCCGGCATCGCTGCTCAACTTTTCCTGAATCTGAGGCGAATTCAGCACGTGCAGCACCTGAGCGACGCTTGGCTGAGTCGCCCGTTCGCACTCGCAAGCCGTCGCTCTGACCGGCCGCCCAAACAGACTGAGGAAGTAGTGCGGAACCTGACTGTCCCAAAGTTCGATCGCCCGATATCCGGCCGGCATTCCTTTGAACTTCTCAGACGATCCAGTCACCTGGCAAATCATGTCGAAACGAACTTCCGCATCGAGACGCTTGAACAACGCACGAGAATAATTCTGCTCGTCACGCTCGTTCATCACCGACGGTGTCGTCACCAGCTGGTACGTCCGCGAAGAAGTGATCGTCCGAATGAGCTGGTGCAGGTCGAAGCCCGACTCGACAAAACTCTTCGCCAACCCATCGAGCAGTTCGGGATTTGTCGGAGGGTTCGTCAGCCGGAAGTCATCGACCGGGGTGACAATGCCGCGTCCGGTGAACTGAGCCCAGACTCGATTCACGATGTTTCGAGCAAACCACCGGTTGTCATCCGCGGTCAGCCAGTCGGCAAACAAACGTCGCCGGTCGCCTTCCGGAGTCTCGCCAGGCTCTTCCTGCAACAAAGCATGCGCCTGAACGATGTCGCCGGACCGAGGATGTTTCGTGTTGCTCTTCTTGTTGGGAATCAGGACCTGACCGCTCGGCGTCGATTTGAAATTCACCTGAGTGAAGAAAGCTTCCATCCCGTAGTAGTCACGCTGCGACCATTGATCGAACGGGTGATGGTGACACTGTGCGCACTCGATCCGAATCCCCATAAAGACCTGAGACACAGTGGCGGCAACTTCGCCGGACTTCTTTGCCACTTTGAAGAGGTTCGCCGCCGGGCTCTTCGACAGCGGCCCCGTCGCCGTGATGACGTCGCGAGCGACGTCGTCAAACGGGCGATTCCGTGCGAAGGCGTCGCGAATCCAGCGGTAGTAGCTGTAAGCCTGCTTGTGACCGAGCGCCAGCCGATCGACTCGCAACACGTCCGCCCACTTCAATGCCTGAAAGTCAGCGTACTCTTTTCGAACAAGCAGAGCGTCGACCAATGCACTCCGTTTGGCGGGCGACGAGCTCTTCAGAAAGACGCGAGCTTCTTCCGCAGTCGGCAACGTCCCGACGATGTCCAGGTAAGCGCGCCGCAGAAAATCTGCGTCGGAACACAAACCGACCGGATGGATATTCAGCTTGCGGAGTTTCGCATCGACCAATCCGTCGATGAAATTCAGCTGAGGCTGCTGCGGGAATGGTGAGCCGCTATCAGGTTGCGGCTGCGGAACGACTGCTCGAAAGACGTCGACCTGGCCCAGATAGCTGGCCATGATCGCCGCCTCTCCCGGATTATCGCCAGTCGTCACCAGGCCAAACTCATCGACCGTCGCGAGGACTTCAGAATTTGTTTGAAACTTCGCGAGATGAGTCACGTCAACTTCTCTGCCATCGGTAAGCCGCGCGGTTACCTGCAGCTGACGGGTCGAGTCCATCGCCATCCGGCTGTCGTGCGGCGTTACCTGGATCGATTCCAGTTTCGCGGCCTCGGGATCGCCAGCCGTCGCGCCGTTGAGAATCCAATCCCGCAACACGCGGTATTCGCCCGAGTTCTTGCGAATCCGAATCCCCCCGCCGTGCGGCATGCCTCCGGAAGCCTTCTGCAGTAGCAGGCTGTTCGCTGGAAGCATCCGATCCGTCCGTCGGCCTCGGCCTTCCTGAGTCAACGCGGCAAGGTCCGCTTCGGGATCGAAACCGAAGATCGACAACTTAAATCCGTTCTGCCCTTCGGCCTTGCCGTGGCATCCCGAACTGTTGCATCCAAAACGGCTCAGCACAGGCAGGACGTCATTTTCAAAATGCACGCGACGCTTCGCAGCGGCACCTCGAACAACAACAGAAACGGACTTCGTCTCACCGTTCGCCGAAATCTCAACGACCGTCTCGCCATCAGAAACTCCGCGAACAACTCCGTCAGGAGATACCGACGCCACGTCAGAATCTTTCGATCGGTATTCAGCCGTCCTCGTCGAGTCGAAAGACAGACCAGCATCGTCGTGTGAAGCCAGCAGCTGCCAACGAGAATCAGGCCCGTCCAGCACAACGTGCTGCGGAGACACGTCTAATTGAGCGGCCGTTTCTCGCGAAACAAGACACACCATCACAACACTTAGAAGAGCGGCATTACGCCAACATCGATTCGACACTGAGATTGTCCAGATATCAGGGGCAACCCGAACTGATGGTCTCGGCTTCGCAATAAACCGATTTAACCATCAAATAAAACGCCTCTCGCCAGAGCAGCACAAACCGACAGCGGCCAACGACGCATCAACAAGTCCCAATACTAAAGTAAGCCCTTTGACTCAACAAGGTGCGTACAACACCTCAACACAAGGAGCCGGACGGGATTCTGGTCGAACCAACACCTGTCGACTTACAATTTCAGCCATTCGGAATTCAGCCTCAACAAGTTTCGATTAACATTGCGTCTCACAAGACGCTTCGCCTCGCCGGTCGGGCCACCAATTCAATCAGGGTAAGACACCAATGCAGAACTAGGAAAACTCGGAGCCTTCTATCTGGGAAAACAGTTCGATCCAGACAACGGTCAACTGAAACCCGACCAGATTCTGTATGACTCGAAAGACCTCACGACGCACGCCGTGATCGTCGGCATGACAGGTAGCGGAAAAACCGGACTCGGTATCACGCTGCTCGAAGAAGCCGCCATCGACGGAATTCCCAGCCTCGTCATCGATCCTAAGGGCTCGTTGAAGTATCGGGTATGAGATTGAGGCTTGGGTCGGGGAGCGGGATTCTGCAGCGGTGGGATTCTGCAGCGGTGGGATTCTGCAGCGGTGGGATTCTGCAGCGGTG
>JBLFXD010000640.1:0-4612 GCA_047611045.1 Planctomycetaceae bacterium
TGGCTGTGTCGACTTCCGCCAGCGTTGTAGACCTCGCCGCAACGAGGTGCCTGATGGAAGTGCCAGAACATCTCGACAAGATCGGCCGAGTGAATGTTGTCGCGAACCTGCTTTCCTTGATAGCCGTTGACCGTGTACTCGTCGCCGGTCAACGCACACTTCACGAGGTACGACAGAAAGCCGTGCAATCGCGTTCCGGAGTGTCCCGGACCGGTCAGGCAGCCGCCTCGAAAACAGGCTGTCTTCATGCCGAAGTAGCGACCGTATTCCTGCACGAGTGCATCGGCGGCGAGTTTCGAAACTCCGAACAGCGAATGAGTCGTATGGTCGACCGACATCGTCTCGTCGATGCCTTGCTTCGCAAATGGATGCGACGGATCGACTTCCCAGCGCGTATCAAGTTCGACCAGCGGCAACTGGTTCGGGTTGTCTCCGTAGACTTTGTTCGTCGACGTGTAGACGAAGGACGCGTCGGGACAGAACTCGCGGCAAGCTTCCAGCAGGTTCAGAGTTCCGTTCGCGTTGACGCTAAAGTCAACTTGCGGCTGAGACGCGGCCCAATCATGTGACGGCTGCGCGGCGGTGTGAATAATGACTCGGACGTCCGAGTTGAACTCGGCAAAAACCTGGTTCACGAACGCCTGATCGCGGATGTCGATGTCGAAGTGCTGGTAGTTGGCGATTGTTGATTCGAGGTTCGCACGACTCCACGCGGTCGACGCCTCTTCGCCGAAGAAGTACTCGCGCATGTTGTTGTCGATGCCGACGACGCGGTAGCCCCGAGCGGCGAACAGTCGCACCGCCTCGGCTCCAATCAGCCCGGCCGACCCCGTCACAATCGCAATGTCCATTCTGCTCTCCCTAACAAAGCACGTCGCCTGTGAATTGGCGGATCCGCAGAAACGTCAATCTCCACCTGACTATGCCGCACGATTGAGCGACGGGCGGAAGCAGACCTGCCAAATCGGAACAGGCGGGAGATTTACCTCACCCGCGATGCGACAAACCGGCGCGACCGTTACAGATGGTTTGAGGTGGGGGAACGAGGAGCTTGGCGACCGGGAGCGAGCGGCCGTGCAAACGAATTACGCCGCAGGCGTTACACCCAGAAGCCTGGGGGCAGCGGCGCCACCCCAGGTAATCAGCACAGCAGAACAACTACCCTGAAAGGGTTGCACAATTCACGTGAGCCCTTGTGGAACGCTTTCAGCGTTCGATTCACCACACCAATGATCCAGGCGTGCGCCGCTACGCGGCGACACCTGGCTAATGGGTATAACGCCTTCGGTGTAAGGTCGGACAGAATCGCGCTGGCCACGAACACCGCTGCTCACTGCGGCACTTCTTCACAAAGGCTTCTGCGCGACGACCAGGAACTGCTTGCCGAAAAACTTCCAGGCGAACGGCAATTTGAGATACAGCTTCAGGAATGCCAGCGGCGGGGTCGAACCCTGCGACATTGAATATGGCAGGAAGCGGTCGATGCACTCGCTGATTTCGAAGCCTTCGAGCTTAAGCACCTCTTCGAGCGACCGTTCCGTCAGCGCGACGTGATGGTCCCAGAAGTCCCAGTACGCTCCGCCGATGAACCGCATGTTCGGGCCGAGACAGATGAGTCGTCCGCCTGGTTTCAGGCAGCGTTTCGCTTCGGCAAGGGTTCTTTCCAAAGCGGACTTGTTCGGCAGATGCTCGAAGAAGTTCGACGTGAAGACGACGTCCAACGAGTTGTCCTGCAGCAGCCATTCGTCCGAGCAATCCTGCAGGATGACTTTGACGCCCTCGCCGACTCGCGTGTCGGTGTCCGGGTTGAGGTCCATCGCGAACTTCTCGCCGCAGCGGACGTTGCGGATGAACTCGCCCCAGCCGGCTCCCAGATCCAGCACCGTGTCCGACGACCTGATGAACCGGTTGAAGAACGATCCGGTCAGCACCTGCCAGACCTGCTCGCGGTAAGCTTCCAGGCCGGTGAAACGGTTTCGGTATTCAGTAGTGAGAACGCTCTGGGACATTCGATGTTTCTCTGCTTGAACCTGTAGGGTGGGCACTGCCCACCGGCACACAAACTGGTGGGCGATTCCCACGGTCAGTCTGACGAAGACCTGAGTAGGGTATGTCAAGCACAGCGCCGGCGTACCATCATTCGAGGCCATTGCGGGTGGTACGTCAGCGCTGCGCTCGACATACCCTACGCTGGCGGACGCTGGCGAAACGCCTGCTTGAAACTTCCGTCGTCATTAGCCGGCGGTCAAGTTGCCGTTCGGGTAAGGCACGAAACTCCGCCCGACAGTGGCGATCGTGACGGTCCCGCAGGCGCGGCGTCGGTCGCGACGATTCCGCAATTTGGATCAGTCAATTGTGATATGAGCGGGCAGCCGTAAGAATTCGCGGCACCGGATCGAGCGGGAGTCTGCCTTCTTAAAAGATCCTTGTTAGACGGGGTGCGAGCCTCGTCAACCGCTCGACGGCTGACTCGACGAAGGAGCAACCATGCAGGAACACGAGCAGCAACGACACGGTCCTGGCGGTTTTAACCGCCGAGACTTTTTGAAGGGATCGAGTGCGGCCGTCGCCGCCACTGCGATTGCCACGGCTGAGCAGGAAGCACTCGCTCAGAAGAAGGGCAAGGCCGCCGTTCAGGGCCCCGGCAAAGTTGACGTCACGCTGACGGTCAACGGCAAGCAACACAAACTGTCCGTTGAGCCGCGTACCACGCTGATCGACGCTCTGCGCGATCAGCTCAACCTGACCGGATGCAAAGACGACTTCGACACGACAAGTTGCTCGGGTTCGGACACCGTCATCATCGATGGCAAAGCCGTTTACGCGAGCACTCGACTGGCGATCGAAGTTCAAGGCCAGAAGATTCAAACAGTCGAATCGCTCCGCAACGGCGACAAGATCGACGAAGTCATTGCAGGCTTCGTTGAGAACGACGCCATGCAGTGCGGCTTCTGCACGCCGGGATTCGTCATGGCGACGCGAGCGTTTCTGAATAAGAAACCGAAAGCCACGCTGGAAGAAATTCAGGACGGACTCGGTGGCAATATCTGCCGCTGCGGTACCTACAAAGGTATCACCGAGTGTGCTCTGCAAATCGCGAAGGGAGGTGCGTAATGGCCGAGCGAACTATTTCGTGGGGGCCGCGAGCCTCCAACAAACTGATCGGCACCGAGACGACTCGACTCGATGGAGTCGATAAGGCGTCCGGCTTCGCCAAGTACACGGCAGACATGAATCAGGAAGGCACGCTTTACGCCCGACTGCTCACCTGCAAACACGGCAGTGCAAAGATCACCCGCCTCAACGTCGAAGCGGCGAAGAAAATCGCGGGCGTGCACACGATCTACCTCTTCAAGAACGAAGGCGACGACTGCAACTGGGATGGTGACACGGTCGCCGCTGTTGCCGCCGAAACCGCTGACATCGCTGAAGACGGCGTGCGGGCGATTGAAGTCACGTTCGAAGAGCATCCGCACTTTGTCGACGAACAGGACCTGGAAGCCGCTCGCAAAGTGATCGTCCAAGTCAAGAACGATGACGAAGAGTTGGTTGACGGAAGCATCGTTAAGGAAGGAATCGTTGACCGAACCGTCGGCGATCCTGACAAGGCCATTAAAGAGGCCGACGTCGTTCACGAAGGCTACTACGGCATCCACACGATCAGCCACATGTGCCTGGAACCTCACGGTGCTCATTGCACCTGGAACGATGGTGACGATGGCCCGAAACTGACGGCGCGACATTCGACGCAAGGGGTGTCGACGACCGGGAAGCAGTTTGCTTCCAAGTTCGGCCTGGACGCGACGGACGTTCGAGTCATCTGCAACTTCATCGGCGGCGGCTTCGGTTCGAAGTTCGCAGCAGATGAATGGGGTCTGGCGGCAGCTCAAATGTCGAAAGACACCGGCCGTCCAGTTCGGCTGTTGCTCGATCGTGCAACCGAGTTGAAGACTCCGGGCACCAGACCGTCTGGCTTCGCGAAGGTCACACTGGCCGCGAAGAAGGACGGCACGATCACCGCCTGGAAGAGCCACCACTGGGGCACGAACGGCCCGCAGGGCGGCACGATCGACGGTAACCAGCTGCCGTACGTTTTCGACTTCGAAAACAAACACGTCCTGGCGACCGGCATCAAGACGAACTGCGGACCGAATCGAGCATGGCGTGCTCCGAATCACCCGCAGCTTTGTGCCATCACCGATACCGCGATGACCGATCTGGCGGCGAAGCTGAAGATGGATCCCATCGATCTGTACAAGGCAAACCTCGGTCAACTCGACAAAGTCGCCAAAGAGAACGGCGACCTTTATCGAGCACAGCTTGATCGCGCCGCCGAACTGATGGACTGGCAGAAGAACTTTCACGCTCACGGCGAAAGCGGTGGCGGTGCGGTCAAACGAGGCCTCGGCGTCGCCCTGCATCGCTGGGGCGGGCAGTCCGTCAAGTGCGAAGCGGAAGTCCGGCTGTTCGAAGACGGTGCGGCTCAGGTTTCGATCGGAAGCCAGGACCTCGGCACCGGAACTCGTACCGTCATCGCGATGGTGCTGGCTGAAACGTGCGGCCTACCGATTGAAAAGGTGACTCCAAAGATCGGCAGCAGCGAGTTCGTTTA
>JBLFXD010000641.1:0-4609 GCA_047611045.1 Planctomycetaceae bacterium
AAGAGCGACTTCCTTTCCCAGACGCTCGCGCTGAATCCCTGGAACGAGCAGGCGTGGGCAGCCGTGACAAAAATCTCCGACGGCGAGGAGCTCGATCGTCTGCGCGATAAGCAGATGAATACGATCCTCAGTCAACTGTTTCAGACTTTCGCACGGTTTCCGGATTTCACGCTGACCGTTTTTGAAGATTTGATTCAGTTTGACGACGACATGGGCAATCAGATCAAAGCGTGGTACCGGCTCCTCGACGTCTACAGCGCCTCGAAGCGACCGGATCTGGCATTCAACGCGTTGATACGGCTGAGCGAAATTCTGGTCGAAAACGAACGATCCGACGAAGCCATTCAGGCATTGGCGACAGCGGTGCAGCGATACCCGGATGAAGGAAATTATGTACCGAAAATGCTCGACCGACTGGAGCAACTCGCCAGTAAGATCGACGGCGGTGACGCGGCCATCGTGCAGTTCTACTCTGTGTTTCTGCCAAAGATTCCGCAGAAACGAGGCAACTCACCCAGCGAATACTGCATCGCCATGTACCAACGCGGGATCAGTCTCTTCCAATCAGCCGGCCAGACCCAACTCGCCCAACAGTACTCCGCAGCTTTGACCACGTTACAGGCATCCGGCCAGTAACCGCGTCATTTATTGATTGTGCAATGTTCGTCGTTTCTGCAGCCAGAGGCTTGGGCACAGGCGGTTTGCTAGATCAGCTTTTCCGTAACGGCTTCGCGAATTTCGTCGCGGACTCGGCGGAAGCAGGCGAGTTTTTCTTCGTCGGTGCCTTCAGCATGAGCGGGGTCGTCGAAGGGCCAGTGGAGACGTTCGACGGTGCCGGGGAAGATTGGGCAGTCGTGCTCGGCTCCTGAGCAGACGCTGATGATCAGGTCGGGTGGCGTCCCCTCGGGCGGCAGGAATTCGTTGATCGACTTACTGCGGAGGTCAGAGATGTCGATGCCGAGTTCGGACATTGCCTGGATTCCTCCTTTGTGGACGTAACCGGCTGGTTTTGAACCTGCCGACAACGCCTCGAATCGGTCACCCGCGAGTTCTCGGAGCAGTCCTTCGGCCATCTGGCTCCGGCAGGAGTTGCCCGTGCATAGAAAGAGGACTCGTTTCTTGTGGTCATCCGCCATGAAGTTTGATCCTTGACTGAACGCCCGATGCCGAGTGTGAGGGACGGCTTCGTACGCGGCCCGTGAAGAAAAGGTTGATATCCGACATTGAGCGCCTGGCGGGCTCGCTGAAGTTCGTCCACCTGCCACCCTTATTTCGAACTCTTTATTCGCGTCTGGAGAATTTGGTTTGTCGGCGGATTATGCGGTGATTCGTGCCGTTCGGCCAGTCGCCCGCCGATCGATGGAATTCGTTGTGAGGCCCCGTTATTCTCCGAATCCGCTGTCGATCTGACAGACGTTTTCAGTGCACGTGGCTGCGTGATTGTCCGAGTCTGGACCACGCAGAACCAATCGGATGGTTTCCGCGATTCAGGACGAACTGAGAACTGGCACGGTCGTTGCTTACTCTGCGAAGTGCAACGGACTCTTCGATAGTGACAGCCCTTCAAGGGGTCTAATCAAGCAGGTGATCCGTTCGGCAGGTGTCAGAAACGACTTGGTTTCTGCGGTAATGACGCAATTCGAACGCGGCAACACCCGACGGTGTGGCCAGTCGAATTCGTTTTCGTTCGGTCAACTGGTCTCAGGTTCTGCACTTCCGGCAGGCAGTTTTGCCTCGATGTTGAGCAGGCCTGAGAACGCGGCCGAATCCGGATTTCAGGGAGCGCTTACAGTCTGGAGTTTTCCAGAGCTCCCGGTACAAGCCCGGTACAAGCCCGGTTGTGCGACGGTTGGGAAGCGGTTCAGAAGGCCCCGGTCGTTGTGGAACTCGGATCTTAAATAGACAACATTCTGCGAATCGATTTTTGAACTGAATTCAGGAGTAACATGAACATGGCGAAATCAAAACTTGAGTACATCTGGCTCGACGGCTACCTCCCGACACAGAGTCTTCGCAGCAAGACTCGCGTCGAAAAAGAAGGCTTCAGCGGAAAGCTCGAAGACTGCCCGATGTGGTGCTTCGACGGAAGCTCGACCGAACAGGCTGAAGGCGGGGCGTCCGACTGCCTGCTGAAGCCGGTTGCGATCTTCCCGGATCCGGGCCGCAAGAACTCGTACCTCGTCATGACGGAAGTTCTGAACGCCGATAGCACGCCGCACGTCTCAAACGGACGCGCCACCATCGACGACGACGACGACGATTTCTGGTTCGGTTTCGAGCAGGAATACTTCCTGTGGGATCCGCAAGCCAACCTGCCTCCCGGATTCCCACCAGGTGGATTTCCTCCACCGCAGGGACCGTACTACTGCTCGGTCGGTGCGAAGAATGCTTACGGTCGACAGGTCGTCGAAGAGCACCTCGACACATGCCTGGAAGCGGGCATCAATGTTGAAGGTATTAACGGCGAAGTCGCTGCAGGCCAGTGGGAATTCCAGGTCTTTGCAAAAAGTGCGGCACGAGCCGGGGACGAAACCTGGCTCGCTCGATACTTGTTGGAACGAATTGGCGAAGACTACGGCCTGGCCATCAACTGGCACCCGAAACCGCTCGGACCAACCGACTGGAACGGTTCCGGCATGCACGCCAACTTCTCGAACGGCGTCATGCGGGAAAGCGGCGACCAGGCAATCTTCACAAAGATTTGCGAAGGCTTCGGCGAGCAGATTCCACGGCACATCGGTGTCTACGGTGCTGACAACGATCAGCGTCTGACTGGTCTGCACGAAACTCAGCGGATCGACCAGTTCAGCTACGGTGTCTCTGACCGTGGTGCTTCCATCCGAATTCCGGTTGGAACGATCGAAGACGGCTGGAAGGGGCGCCTCGAAGACCGTCGTCCGGCATCGAACGCCGATCCTTACAAGGTGGCTGCTGCCATCGTGAAGACGACCAAAACAGCTCTCGGCTAAGGACTCGTTCCTTACGCTGGTCTGTTAAGCGAAGAATGAGAGCGGCCGCCTGATAATTTCAGGCGGCCGTTTTTTGTTCCGGCCTACGGCCTGCTGCATTATCTCGGAGCAGAAAGAAGTTCCAGCCGCGTCGCGCTCAGGTCGTCGATCATGTCGAGCATCGATTCATAGCGGTCGTTTGGATCTTTCTCGATAGCCTTGAGGACGATTCGGTCCAACGCGTCCGGGATGTTTCTGGCGGGAGCTTTCTTCAGCATCGACGGCGGCGAGAAGTTGATGATGTTGTCAAATGTGTGCCGAATCGTTGGCCCGCGAAACGGTTCGCTGAACGTCATCAATTCATACATCAGAACGCCGAAGCTAAAGACGTCGGTCCGCTCGTCGATGTTGCGATTGCCGAGTACGGCTTCGGGCGACATGTAGAGTGGTGTGCCAGGTCGTTGACCTTCGAGCGTCAGTGTCTGAAGTTGCTTGTCTTTGGACGTGGCCAGTTTGTGATCGAGGTCTTCGGTGGGGATGGCGTCTTTGTCGGACTGCCCCCACACCTTGGCGACTCCCCAGTCGAGCAGAATGACTTCGCCGAACTTTCCGACCCAGATATTTTCCGGCTTGACGTCTCGGTGGATGACGCCGTGAACGTGGGCGTATGCCAGTGCCTGAGCCGCCTGGAGCATCATGTCGATGAGAACGTGCAGCGGGTAGTCCCGTTCGGCTTCTTTATCTCCCCAACTGAGCCGCTGCAGAATCTTGAAAAGGTTCTCACCAGCGATGCACTTCATTGTGAAGTAGAGTTGGCCTTCGTCGGTCTTGCCGATTTCGTAGACGGGAACCGTTGCCGGATGAGCAAGTTGAGAGGTCACCCTGGCTTCTCGAAGGAACCGTCGCCGCTCTCGCGGATTCGTCGACGCCTTCGGCAGCAGAGTCTTCAGAGCAACCGTCCGCCCCATGATCGAATCCCAGCACGATCGAAGCAGGGCGCTGCCACCGCGAGCCATGTCCTTGAAGTCGGTGTACTTCGAGAAATCGTTGCTAAAGTCGTCCGGCAAGTCTGGATCGGTACCCGAAAGAATGATCGTCGGATAGCTGTCGGTCGGACCGCTCATGAGAGACTCCATCTCTATCGGCTCTCGCTGATCGCCGTACGTTGAAGTGCACGTTCCCAGCGATTCGTATCGTCAGTACGACGCAACTCTAACTCGACGCTCGAAACCAGACCAGAACAGCTCTATCTGTGGACAACACGGCAGTTGTTGATAGTTGAACCACGAATGGACACGAAGAAACACGAATGTTTTTCCAATTTGTCCTTTTTCTATTCGTGTATCTTCGTGTCCATTCGTGGTTCTTAAAATTTGCGTCAAGGATGGAGATTTGCAGTTCTTATACGACTTCGCTGGTAGGCGTCGTCAAATTGCTCAGCGGTCGTTCGGGACGAAGTTGAGGAGTTGCTGGCCCTTGGCGGGAAATGAATCGAGGGCCGTTTGGAGTTTCGCTCGGGCTGCTGCTGCGTCCGGAGTTTCTGAGCCTGACAGATCGTTCTTTTCTTTGACGTCGTTGGCGACGTCGAAGAACGTGCCGTTGCGGTAGAGCTTCCAGCGTTTGTCTCGAACGAACTGTTGCGGCTTGGAACGTTCGGGGCG
>JBLFXD010000642.1:0-4606 GCA_047611045.1 Planctomycetaceae bacterium
ACCAGATTCTGGATGTGGTGGGCAGTGCCCACTCTACCGTTTCAATCGTTTCAAGCGGCCGCGTTTCGCAATCACTCTGGCAGTTTGGGAGCCTTGTGATTTGGATAGTCGGGGCTGGCCAGGCCTTCTTTCATAAACGTCACCAGATCAGCCTTGTCCTGATCATTCAGTCGCAGCTCAAATAATTCCTCGTCCAGCCATTCGTTGGCGATTCCACCCTTGGCGTAATGGTCAACGACGTCTTCCAGAGTCTTCAGGCTGCCGTCGTGCATGTACGGCGCGGAGCGAGCGATCTCACGCAACGTTGGAGTTTTGAACGCACCCGTGTCGCCGCCGAGCTTGCTGACCGCGACTCGGCCTTTGTCGAAATCTTTTACGTCCATGCCGATGCCGATGTTGTGATAAGAGTTGTCCGAGAAGTTCGAACCCGCGTGGCACGCCGCACAGTTTGCTTTTCCGAAGAACAGCTTGCGACCTCGTTCAGCCGCTTCTGACAGAGCTGACTTGTCGCCGGCTTTGTACTTGTCGAACGGAGCGTTGCCCGACAAAACAGTTCGCTCATAAGCAGCGATCGCCTTGGCGATTCCAGCAGGATTTGCATCCGTGCCGAAAACTTTCTGGAACTGCGACTTGTAGCCAGCGATCTTGTTCAGCCGTCCGACCGCGTCTTCGATCGACAGTGCCATTTCGATTGGGTTAGCAATTGGCCCCAGAGCCTGCTCCTCCAGCGAGGCAGCGCGGCCATCCCAGAACTGCTGCCGGTAATAAGCGGCGTTGATCACACTCGGGGCACTCCGGCCACCTTTCGCACCGCCGACTCCGGTCGCGAATCGCTCGCCGTTGCTGAATCCCTTTTCCGGAGCGTGGCAGCTTGCACACGAAACGGTGTTGTCTTTTGACAGGCGTTTGTCGAAATACAGTTGCTTGCCGAGTTCAATTTTCTCAGCCGTTTGAGGATTGTCTTTCGGAACAGGCACGGGTTTCAGCCCGAGCGGCACTGCATCCGCGGCACCAGCCAATCCGGAAATCCCGACTACGGCCAACAGCGTGCAGGGCAGGAAAGAACCTCGAACGGCACGGAACATCGCAGTGGCCAAAGAATCTCTGAAGTTAATCATCTGCTTCTTCTTGATTGAGAGGTGGGCAGGGTGAGTCGGAACGACTACGAATTCGCAGGCGATACCAAAAGGTCAGAACAGCGATTGCCGAGCAAAATCTGACGAGTCGACATCACTGAATATAAACGGGCCAGTCGAGTGGAGGTCGCTCCCGGACCAGCCCGAGGATGGAAAGTCGGATTTCGAAGAACTGGCGCGGCTGCCGAATCAGTAAGAAGGCTGATTCCGCAGAACGTTGCCGCGTTACAGCACTTTCGGGAGACCCGGCAAGCGAGGCAACGCGTGCGTGACTTTATCGGTCGATCGACAATCCCCGCAAGCGACCGGGAGCCGGTCTCGCACACTTCCGAAATAGAAGCCAGGTGACGAAACTTCGAATCCTGCGGTCGAAGTCAGAAAGACTTTCACGATTTCGAGAATTGACCATGTGGACGTCCGTGTCCGAGAAAACGTTGAACCGATTTCTGCAGAGACGAAGTAATCTCGCGTTGACATTCTTTCTTCTCTCTGCGGCGACGGTGAGCGTGTCGATCGGCGGTGCGTGGCTGATGATCCGAGCCAGTTCCTTCGTTCCGACGGAACGTCGCTTTCTCTTTCCGCCAGCGTTTGCGGTCAGCACCGTGCTGTTGATACTTGGCAGCGTGAGTCTGCAGACAGCCAGCTATTACGTCCGCTGCGAACGGCAACGCCTGTTTCGAAGGCGAATGCTTCAGGCTCTTGTCGTTGGCATCGCGTTTGTCATCTTTCAGACGTATGGGCTTTCCTGTCTGCTTCCTCAGCAGAAAGCCGCCCAGGAAATTGGACTCCGCGATGGAGCATTCGCGTTTGCTCTCATGCACGGAGTCCATTTTATCGTCGCGTTGCTCTTCGTCGCGTTCGTATTCCTGCAGGGTCTCGCGAACCGCTACGACCACGAGTATTCCTGGGGCGTCACCTTCTGCGCGTGGTTCTGGCACGCCCTGGGAATCATCTGGCTGGTCATCGTGGCCGGTTTTGTAATCGCTGCCTTCGCGCCGGTTTGAGAATGAATGGCCGGAACGTTTAGGATCGCTCGCACTCATGAAGACTAACTCTGAAAATGATCAACATCATCATCTTTAAAGACCGGGTGGCGAGGCCGTTATATTCAGCAGGCCTTCGTTCATGGCCATCTGGAAGGTGACGTTTTCCATGCCCACGAAGTCGGCATTCGCATGCTGGAAGATTCCAAAACAAAGGTGAATCGATGAGACAGATACTTTGTGTGAGTTTCGGACTGCTGCTGATTGCCGGCACGTTGTTCTCGGAGGATCAGTCACCAGCAGTTACCTCTGAGATTCAAAAAGCCGCTGCTAACGTTTCACAGATCATCGCTCACCGCGGCGCAAGTACTGAGCGGCCTGAGTGCACAGCGTCTGCGATCCGTCGTGCCATCGAAGTCGGCGCGACGGCCGTTGAAGTCGACGTTCGCACGAGCAAAGACGGTGAGCTGTTCATTCTGCACGACTCAACCCTCGACCGTACGACAAACGGAAAAGGACCAGCTTCGGCACTGACGCTGGCAGAGCTTAAAAAACTCGACGCCGGTTCGTGGTTCGACGCGAAGTACAAGAGCGAGCGGATCCCCTCGCTGATCGAGTCTGCTCGTCAATGCAAAGGGAAGATCGACCTGCTGCTCGATCTGAAAGAGCAAGGTGATGATTACGACCGAAAGGTTGTGGGCGTCATCCGCAATCACGGCGATCCCGCGCGGACGATCGTTGGCGTCCGCAGCGTTGCTCAGGCCGAACGATTTCGAAAGCTTCTGCCCGAGGCTCGGCAGCTGGCATTGATTCCGTCCGTCGATTCAATCGAAGATTTTGCGAAAGCCGGCGTCGATGTCATCCGCCTCTGGCCGAGGTGGCTCGAAGATGGAGACGCTCCGGTCAAGCGAGTTCTCGCCACAGGCAAAGGTCTTCACCTCAACGGCACGAAAGGCGAACCGGACGAGACGCTGAAGCTCCTTGAGCATCGGCCGGACTCACTCTCGTCAGACGATCCCCGGAGGCTGCTCGCAACTTTGAAACAGATTGCGGGATCAAATCAGCGATAGCTGAACTCTGCCGGAACCAATTCAGACTTTGACGTTGTCGTTGACTTCTTTGCCGAGAAAGTCCAGCTCAACGTCTGCGATTCGGACGAAGGCTCGATCGGTGGCGGCGATTGTGAGCGTGCCGCCGCTTGATTTGGCGAGCTGGATCGAGACGCCCATACCGGCACCGAATGAAAAGTTGGAGCCGGGGTTCGGGTTCACGAACGTCTTTGAAAGCTCCGCGATCTGCCACTCGTCCCGGCCGCCTTCGTGCAGCTTCAACTCGATGTTCGTCGAAGCGAGTATCCGAGACTCATTGACATGCTTTGTTTGAGCGTTGAACTGAAAAAACACGAGCCGGCAACTGAAGTGCTGGCGGAAAACGTTGGCGAAGAACTCCGGCGAAGAAGCTTCGGCCCGCAGACGAACCTTAAACACATATGAGCCCGGATAGGGACTGCGGACTTCCTGAGCGATGTACGCTTTGGAATTCTGAGCGATATCGAGTACTGAGCCATCAGCGAGGTTGAAGCCGAGCGCCGCCGTTTGTTCGTCGAGATCTCGCAACACCGTCGCGCCGAAGCTGTTCTCGCGTGTCGAGCTCAGCGGATTCGCTCGCCAGCCCTTTGGGCGAGACGGCTCCGTGATTGGTTTCAGCGGCTCTTTCTCGGCGAAGTTGGTATGCACGAGGTAACGGGTTGGGTCAAACGGCGGGACGCGAGCGATGTCGCCGGTCGATGCCATTCGCTCGGTCGTTGCTGGTTCGCTGCCGAGTAGTTTCCAGAGAGGCTCGCCGTCGGTCAGTCGGTGCGGACGATTCTGAGAGTCCAGGAAATGTCCCTGATGAGGGACTCCCAGCAGGTGGAACATCGTCGCTGTCAGATCGCCGGGTTGAACTCGGTCGCTTGCTGGGAAGCCGCCGTTCTTGTCGCTCGAACCGTAAACCTGTCCGCCGCTGATGCCCGCTCCGGCCATCGCGAAACTGAACACCGATCCCCAGTGATCTCGTCCGCCTTTCGCGTTGATCTTGGGAGTACGACCGAATTCTCCAATTGTCACGACGAGAGTTTCGTCGAGCAGACCGCGCTGGTCGAGGTCCTCGATCAGTGCCGAAAAACCGACGTCGAACATTGGACACAGGACGTCTTCAACTCGGTCAGCATTTTGAGCGTGCGTGTCCCACAATGGGTTGTCGGATGCGTTGTCTCCGGGTTCGCGCGGCCATTGAACGTGGACAAGACGAACTCCCGCTTCGACCAGTCGACGAGCAAGGAGCACACTCTGGCCCCAGCGATTTCGGCCGTATCGATTACGGACGGCGTCTGGTTCTTTGGCGACATCAAATGCCTGTCGAGCTTTGCCCGAAGTCAGCAGATCGAATGCCTGCTGCTGGAATGAGCCGTACGTTTTGAACGAACCATCAAGGTGTCGAAAACGG
>JBLFXD010000643.1:0-4595 GCA_047611045.1 Planctomycetaceae bacterium
GAATTGTCTGATGGCTTTGTTAAGAGCGTTTCTGACATCTGCAAAGTCGGTGACACTTTCGAAGTCAAAGTCATCGCTGTCGATGATCAGAATCGAGTCAAGCTGTCACGTAAAGCTGTCCTTATCGAACAGAATGCAGACGCGGACGGCGATGATTCAGACGACTCTGAAGAAGAGTAGGTAGCGAATAGACTGCTCAGCGAGTGAAGTGCTTTCATCACTCGACTGAGAGTTTTCCAAACGATAAAGGGCGAGCAGAAATGCTCGCCCTTTTCTTATGGCCCAGTATTTTGCTTCAGTGTTTTTCAGAACCACGAATCGACACGAATAAACACTAATGGTGGCGGAGATTCGTGTTTATTCGTGGTTCGTGTGTCCGAGCATTTTTTGCAATCGTTCTAAAAGTCGTCTCGTTCGTCGGCGTCGTCGATTGAGTCGACGCTGGCTTCGGAACGGGGAGTGCGTCTGAAGACGGCGACGACGTCGTCGATTTCGACAACAAAGAGCACGTTGTCTGATTCCAGATCGACGGGGATCGCATTCTTCGGGTGGAAGAGCACCTTGTCGTACTTGCGGACCGGGAAGTCTTCGTCGTTGGCGATCTGAGCGCTGATCTCGACCACTCGGCCGGTGATGGTTGGAATCTCCGCCTGATCAGGAAGGACGATCCCGCCCTTCGTGGTGTTTCGAGATTCGTCTTTCCGGATCAGGATCCGGCTTCCTAATGGTTCAACAAATTCCTGAATGCTCATGGTTTCTCTGAAGTCGCAAGAGTTGATCAGTTGTTGTGGAACGTGCGTCCAAATTCTTTCACGCTTGGTCAGCATCCTAGTCCACGCGGTCGGTCGTGGCTAATACTGAGTGCCCCAACTCATTTTGTAAATCGAATCTTTCTGATCTGGTTTTCGTCCGTCGAGCTGCTGAGTCTCATGCTTGGATCAAGCGTGTTGTGAACGCGTTGCGGTTGCTCGAGCAACCATTCCGGCGAGGTAGGCGGCTTTGAAGCCGGCGTCGATATTGACGACGGCCACGTTCGACGCGCAACTGTTGAGCATTGAAAGGAGCGCCGACACGCCTCCAAAGTTCGCGCCGTATCCAACGCTGGTTGGAACGGCAAAGACGGGAGTGCTCACGTGGCCGGCAACAACCGATGGTAGAGCCCCTTCCATTCCGGCGACGACGACGACCGCGTCTGCTTTGCGAAGTTGTTCGACTCGGCTAAGCAGTCGTTGAGGGCCCGCGACGCCGACATCGACGATCAGGTCGACGCCGCAGTTCATCCAGCGGATGGTCTCGGCAGCTTCTTCAGCCACTGGCAGGTCGCTCGTTCCTGCGCTGACGACGGTGACGAGACCCTGGCGTTCAACTTTTTCTGGAGAAATTCTCAGCGTCCGAGCGGTTTCGTTAAAGAGCACCGTTGGGAATCGTGCCTGCACGGCCGCTGCCTGATCGCCGTCGACGAGGGTTGCCAGGCACGCCTGCCCAGCAGCGGTCAATGCTTCGAAGACTCGGACGATCGCTTCCGGAGTCTTGCCTAGCCCATAAACGACTTCCGGAAATCCGCATCGTTCCTGGCGGCCAAGGTCCACGCAGGCTTCAGGCGTCTGGGCAATCTCGTCCAGCGAAGCTCGGTTTCGGTCTGAGTCGACATCAGAGACGGCGGCCTGTCGAGCACTCAGGACCTGATCGACGACGGCTGTCAGCGATGTCGAGCCATCCATCAGTTGATTCAGTACGGCTTCGAGGTGTTCTCGTTCCACGGCCTTGCATTCCTGTTCTCAATTTTGCGGTTGCCGGACAGGGGTCCGTAATGGCTTTGATTGTTCTTTCCTGACAAACCAGCGCGGCATGACACCGTCGTCATGACCCCGATGGCCGAATATCCAGAACAATCGTTACAGGCAGCCCAGACCTTGTCATTTCGCAAACCCGCAGACGTTTTGCCGCCGGTCAAAGGCGAACATTACGAAATACTGGGTAGAGGGCTGGTTGTTCCAGTCGCAACGGTTCGTGCAGTGGCTACGCCTGTAACGAGCCCGGATGGAGTGATTGTAGCGATGTTTTCTGTGTATCGCGGCTTCTGATCCGGTACTGGCAAATCTCCTGGCGAGCCGGTCTGAAGCTGCAAACCTGATTCTGACCTTGACACTGACTTAATCATTCTAAAGTCATCGGCCGGTAAGGGCCGAAAGTAAGGTCAGATGGTCGGCGACTGATCAGTCTCGTCCTGCAACTTGGAGGGAGCAGGACGGCACTGCCAGACAAAGATCATTTCGGGATTGGCAGCAGGGAGAGCTGCTCGACAGAACATCGATGCAATGGCGATTGGCATCCGTTTCTGTCGCCCGTCGTCAATGACGAGCGGTTTGTCAAAAGAGATATCTCAATCAAGACATCTTTCGAGACACGTCGGTCGTAAGCGACACCCGGAAAGCGAGTCGACAAAGACTTCACAACAGGAAGTCTGGGTCGAGACTTTTCGGGGCGACCCTGGAAAATGAGTTTCCTCGAAGAAGAGAAGCGGAGAAACGAAAGTCCTCAGTTTTGTGTTGCCGACGTAAGGCAGGTAAGGAATCGGTGGGAGATACCGATTGCTTACCCGGTAACTGGAGACAAACCCCGACCCAACACCAACGGTGGCTCTCAGGAAGGACCCAGCGGCTTAAGAGAGCCAGCCATCGTAGGGGGGTGCAGAATTTCGGGTGAGACCGAATGCCTGCATAGTAAAGTGAAACTGGAGCCCGCGATGAAGACGATCTTCACTACTGGACAGGTAGCAAAGATCTGCAAAGTTGCACCGAGAACGGTCAGCAAATGGTTTGATTCGGGACGCCTTCGTGGCTACCGAATTCCTGGTTCCCAGGACCGTCGGATCCCGCGAGAGCATTTGATCCGATTCCTGAAAGAACACGGAATGCCACTTGGTGAACTTGAAGACGAAGCAATGGGTAAAATCCTGCTCGTCGGTGCAGAACCTGTGATCAAGTCTAGCCTGAATGAGATGATTACACCTGAAGACTTCAAAATCGAATACGCCCAGAGCGGATTCGAGGCTGGAATTCAGGCCGAATCGTTGCACCCGGATTGCGTAGTCGTTGACTTCGCCATGGGACGTAACGATGCGTTGTTGATCGCTCAGAACCTTCGCCGCAACCCCGAGTACGCCGAAACTGTACTGATCGGTTTGCTCAGCGACGAAGACAATGCAGCCGGTTTCGACCGGACGATCTTTAATGAGACCTTCCGTAAACCGTTCGACTCAGCTCTGCTTGCAGAACGAATTCGAACGCTTGTCGGTCGTAAGAAGCAGTTCGCCTGATCACAAGCAGGTCGGGAGTCATTCGCCTGGGAAGCTCATGACCGACGTGGCAAGGAAGTCACACAGGACTTAGGTCCTGAAGATCAGTGCGGATATCAGAGTAAATCAGTGAAGCCCGATCAGACACCTGTCTGGTCGGGCTTTCTTTGTGCGCGCGTCCCACGGTGAGAGCGGCTGAGACTCAAGCCGTAGAAAGAATGACAATCGCAGCGCCGGCGTACCATGTTTCAGCCGGCATTCTCGATGTTATGCCGGCGCTGCGCTTGTCATAACCTGCAATGTTGCATCGATCGACATCGCGTTTGTGAATCGTTGCTCTTGATCGATCACGAATAACAGTCAGACTGAATGCTCGAGACTATCGCCTGTGATCTTGCGAGCGTCCTGTTCGAACGAGAGGACTTCCGTGCTTTCAATCCTTAACAAAGGAACGCGACTTTGCGACGGTATTTCACGTCGTGAATTGATGCGCGTGGGCTCGCTGACGCTCGGTGGTTTGTCACTTCCGCAATTGCTTGCCGCGAAGGAACTCGCGCAGCCGGCTCCCGTTTCCGACAAAGCATTTGGCCGAGCGAAGAACGTAATCTTCCTCTACCTGGCCGGAGGACCACCTCAGCATGAGACGTTCGATCCAAAACCAAACGCTCCCGACGGCATCCGCGGACCGTTCAAACCGATCAGCACCAACGTCCCTGGAATTCAGTTTTGCGAACTACTGCCGCGTACGGCGGCGATGAGTGACAAACTCGCCGTCTGCCGATCGATGGCTACCGACGACAACGTGCATTCGTCGAGCGGTGCGTGGGTGCTGACCGGCTACAAGTACCGAGGGCCGAATCCTCGAACGATTCAGCCGACCGATTGGCCGTACGTTGGCTCCGTCATCAAGCAGCTGAAGCCGAGCGAGAAACTCCCGGCCCTGACGTCCGTCTGGCTGCCAGACGTCATGCGGCTTAACGAGAACGTTACGCCCTCCGGCCAGACAGCAGGTTTTCTCGGACCGCAATGGAACCCGGAAGTCTTTGTCGGCGACCCTGCCGAGCCGACGTACGAAATCGAGAGTCTCCGCGAAACGGACATCACGCCAATTCAACTCGAACGTCGTCAGTCCTTGTTGTCGCAACTCGAAGACCGTTTTCGACACCTTGACGGTTCGTTCAAAACGTACGGCTCATTCCAGCAGCAGGCATTCGATCTGCTGACTTCGGGCAAAGCTCGACAGGCATTTGATGTCGCCAAAGAACCAGACGCCGTCCGTAATCGATACGGCCGAAAT
>JBLFXD010000644.1:0-4585 GCA_047611045.1 Planctomycetaceae bacterium
ATGACACATTGCTCTTGACGCCTCACACTGGGCTGAATGAACAAAACACCGACATACCCACCTCGCATCCAGCCCTGATTCACGGATCGACATCTAGGTTGCTTCCTTGGCTACTGGGCAAACTGGACACTCAAAGGACGCCTCAAACAGTTTGCGACTGGAACACTTGCAGGTGTGATCGTTGGGTTGCTTATTGGCGTTGCTGTGTCTGAGTTCGTCGTCGAACGCGCAATCGTCGCGGCTTATTCGAACCGTGATGATCCGTTGTTTGGCAAGATGAATGCACCGACAAGAAGCACTTACCGGTACGCAGGCCTCGGCATCGGTGCGGCGACTGGGGCACTGTTTGGAGCAGGGATTGGTCTGCGAGGCAGTTCGAACTTAAACCGAGCTATCGACAAACCGCTTCGGGAGTAAGGCTGCCCCCTCGGGAACGGTTTTGTCACCCAATGGGTGTCGAATCTGCGGTGCCTTGAAACGGGTTTGGCACGGTCTACAATCCACGCAAGTTTCGCGATGGATTCCGCCTGCTTGCTCTGTGGGCGATGATGCTTTTCCATAGACCACCCCTTACCAGACTGCAGAAAGAGATTTTGCGATGACAGTTCAGATTGGACAGGCCGCTCCGGATTTTGAAGTTCAGGCTTACGACCGCACCAAAGATGGCACCGACGATCAGTTCTCGACGATCAAACTGGCTGATTCGAACGGCAAGTGGACCTGCCTGTTCTTCTACCCTCTCGACTTCACCTTCGTCTGCCCGACGGAAATCGTTGCTTTCAACAAAGCTCTTGGCGAATTTGAAGACCGCGACTGCGTCGTGCTGACAGCCAGCACCGACAGCGTTTACTCGCACAAAGGCTGGTGCGACGCTCACGAAGATCTGGCCAGCATGGCTTACCCGATGCTCGCCGACACGAACCACAACCTGTCGCGAGACTACGGCGTCCTGATCGAAGAAAAGGGCATCGCGCTGCGAGGCGTCTTCCTGATCGATCCACAGGGCGTGACTCGCTGGATTTCGATCCACGATCTGGGCGTTGGCCGAAATGTCAACGAAGTTCTGCGAGTCCTCGACGCTCTGCAGACCGACAAGCTCTGCCCATGCAACTGGAAGAAGGGCGACGAGACCATTAACTAGAGTTTCCGTCGAATCTGTAGGGTCGGTTCCTACCGGCCGCATAGAAATAACGCGATGGATCGGCCGGTGGGAACCGGCCCTACGTTGCTAATCGACTAATTGCCTCGGCAGGCTGAATCACTTCGGCCTGCCGTTTTTCATAGGTATCGGAGTTCTCTCATGTCACGCATTCTGCCGCTGCCCGAATCGGAAGCCGAAGGAAAACTCGAACGCACGTACGGTCGCATCAAGGAAATGCTCGAAGCCGACGCCGTCCCTGAGCCGTTTCTGACGTATGGCCGCGTCGAGGCCTTCCTGCAGGACTTTTACATGAACTTCAAAAAGTTCGTGTACACCGACGGGGCGATTGATGCGAAGACGAAAGCGATCCTCGGCCTCGCCGTCAGCGGCCATTATGGCTGCACCGTGTGGCTCGACTTTTTTACCGAGCGTCTGAAATCGCTCGGTGCCGAAGACGGCATGGCGTCGGACGTCCTGGCCGTGGCGTCGACCAACTCGATGTACAACTCGTTCTTCAAGTTCCGAGACCTCAGCGGTTCGGAAGTCTTCGGCGGAATGTCGGTCGGCCTGCGGGCTCACACGTTCATGAACACGTCGCTGGATGAGAAAACCGTCGAATTGATCAACACGGCGATCAGCAATCTGAATGCCTGCAAGCCTTGCACGTCGGGTCACGTCACGAAGAGTCGCGATCTTGGCGCGTCGGACGATCAACTTCTGGAAGCCATTCAGTGTGCTTCGACCATGGCCGCGGGATGCAGTTTTCTGAAAGCTGCGGAAGCCTGAGAAACGTTGCCGGCGGCTTTTCGCGGTGCACGTGCCCGCCCGCTTGAATGTTGGAAAGTGTTGGACAATGATGGCCGCGTTCGGCTCTGGCTGGCACCATTTTTCACACACGAGGGTCGTAGGCTGGAACAAGCACAGCGCAGTTCCGGCAGTTTGAACGATTGATTGGCATTGCCGGAACTTCGCCGTGCTTGTTTCAACCTACGCATGACCACCCCACCGTTTCAGCTTTGAGAATTATCGATTCAAAGAGTCACTCCACCGTCGATTACCTGAGGAAACAACCATGAGCGATCAATACGGAATTGGAACCAACTGCCTGCACGCCGGTCAGGAACCAGACCCAACGACCAACGCGCGAGCAGTCCCGCTCTACCAGACGACGTCCTACGTTTTTAACGACACGGACCATGCTGCCAACCTGTTTTCACTGGCCGAGTTCGGCAACATCTACACCCGTCTGATGAACCCGACGACGGACGTGCTCGAAAAGCGTCTCGCGGCTCTCGAAGGCGGATCGGGCGGTCTTGCCACGGCATCCGGACAGGCGGCTGAGACACTGGCGATTCTCAACATCGCTTCAGCCGGCGACAACATCGTGTCCGGCACCAGCCTCTACGGCGGAACTTACAACCTGTTTCACTACACGTTGCCGAAGATGGGCATCAACGTGAACTTCGTAAATCAGGACGATCCTGAAGCCTTCAAAGGAGCGATCGACGATAAGACCAAAGCGGTCTACCTCGAAACGATCGGCAACCCGCGTTGCGACATTCCAGACTTCGAAGCGATTTCCGGCATCGCTCACGAAGCCGGCGTGCCGGTTATTGTCGACAACACACTCGCCTCGCCGATGCTCTGTCGCCCGTTCGAGCACGGCGCGGACATCGTCGTTCACTCGACCACAAAGTTCATCGGCGGCCACGGAACGAGCGTTGGCGGAGCGATCATCGAAAAGGGCGACTTCCCGTGGGACAACGGTCGATTCCCTGAAATGACCGAGCCGGATCCCAGCTACCACGGTCTGAAAATTTTCGAAGCACTCAGCCCGCTGAACCTGGCCTACATCCTGAAGGCACGAATTCAGGGACTGCGAGACCTCGGCGCCTGCATGAGCCCGTTCAACGCCTGGATGTTCCTGCAGGGCCTGGAAACGCTGCACCTCCGCATGGAACGGCACTGTCAGAACGCTCTGGCCGTCGCTCAGTTTCTGGAGAGCCACGAAAAGGTCTCGTGGGTTAACTACTCCGACCTGGAATCTCACCCCAGCCATAGCCTGGCGAAGAAGTACCTGCCGAAAGGCAGCGGTGCGGTCTTCGGATTCGGCATCAAGGGTGACACTCTGGAAGAACAGAAAGCCAACGGCATCAAGTTGATCAACGCCGTGAAGCTGTTCTCGCACCTGGCCAACGTCGGCGACAGCAAATCGCTGATCATTCACCCGTCGAGCACCACTCACCAGCAACTCAACCTGGAAGAGCAGGCTTCAACGGGCGTGACCCCAGACTTCATCCGCCTGTCCGTCGGAACCGAAGATGCCGAAGACATCATCAACGACCTCAAGCAGGCCCTCGACCAGGTCTAGCAGTGTGTCCGGATACCTGTTTCGACCTGGATTTCGTGGTGGTGATGGTGTATTCGGGGCTCAGTTGGCAGGGCATTCTTTTTTGTTGTTGAACGGGTTCACGGATGAGTCGTAAGTTTCGCGAATGGCAGCCGGATGCCACTTTTTTGTTTCCGCCGTCGCCTCGGGACTGGTTGCCGGAAGATCATCTGGTTTATTTTCTGCTGGATGTGACTGCTCAGATCGATCTCTCGCCGATCGTTGATGACTACACGAGCGACAACGGTGGTCAGCCTCCGTTTCATCCGCGGATGATGCTCGTGTTGTTGCTGTATGCTTACAGTGCAGGTGTATTTTCGTCGCGGAAGATCATGCAGCGAAGCGTCACCGACGCGGCGTTTCGCGTGATCGTGGGAAAAGACATTCCTGATTTTCGTCGCATCGCCGAATTTCGAGCCCGGCATCTGAAGCATCTGCAGTCGTTGTTTCTTGAAGTACTGGTGCTGTGTCGTGAAGCCGGGTTGCTGAAGGTGGGACGGGTGTCGCTGGACGGCACGAAGATCAAGGCGAATGCGTCGCGGAACAAAGCGATGAGCTACGATCGCATGGGGCCGGAAGCCGAGCGACTGCAGCAGGAAATCGACGCTTTGTTGTCGCGTGGGAAGGATGCGGATACCGACGATGACGATCAGTTCGGCGATCTGGCGGGCGACGAAATTCCGGACGAACTGAAGCGTCGCGAAAGCCGACTGGCGAAGATTCTCGAGGCAAAGGCAGCGTTGGAAGAGGCGGCTCGTCAGAAGGCTCAGGACCACGTTGACAAAATGGAGGCGGAAGGCCGCAACCATCGCACCAACCCAGACGAGGCCGTCCCCGATCCGAAAGCCCAACGCAATTTTACGGACCCCGAATCGAAGATCATGAAGACTTCGAATAAGGGGTTCGACCAGTGCGGGAACGCTCAGGCCGTGGCCAACGAACAGCAGATTATCATCGCCGCTGATGTCACTGATCAGGCGAACGATGTTCGACAAACAGTGCCGATGACCGATCAGGCGATCGACAATCTTGATGCGGCCGGCGTCACGGAAAAC
>JBLFXD010000645.1:0-4583 GCA_047611045.1 Planctomycetaceae bacterium
GGTGATCTCCGGATCGGTGACCGGCACCGTAGGGCATGTCAAGCTCCGCGCCAGCGTGCCATTTTGAAGCGGCGACGAAGATGGTACGCCGGCGCGGAGCTTGACATACCCTACGAATGATTCGTGCCATCCTGCCCGGTTACGGCTTGCGGACCTGCTCGTACAGGGCGATCACCCATTGGCGGAAGTTGCGGTCGACGGGGTCGAGGTTTTCTTCGCCGAGGATTTCGCAAAGCGTTCGTAAGCCGCTGGGGTCGCTTCCGGCGCGGTCTCTGAATTTGCGATAGAAGAACGGCAGCAGGCCTCGTTCCTGAAGGTAGAGGCAGAAGTATCTGGCGTGAGCGTACTCGACGGCCTGTTTTTCTTCGCGAATTTCGCGTGACGAGATCAGCGATTCGAGCGTGCCTAGTTTTCGCTTCTGCATCGCGCTGAGCAGGTGGTTCAATCGCCAATTGGAAAGCCCGTTGAGTTGCAGTCCGTCTTCTGAAAAGTCGGCTTCTTCGTAGAGCGATGCCAGACCTTCGTCGAACCATTCCGGCATGTTCGGGAAATCAAAGTGGCCGAGTGCGTGAGCCAGTTCGTGAGCGAGCGTGCCTTCACCCATGCCAACGTTGACGACGATGCGTCGGTCGGTGCGGATGTAGTAGCCGTAGTAGTTCGCTGTGTTTCGGCGGTCGAGTTTCCAAGAGGCGTCGCGAAAAGTTCGCTCGTCCGAATAAAGCAGCAACGTAAGTGGCTCGTCGGGAGCGTTGTCAAAGTAGGCAAGGTCGAGCGCCCGCTTCGTCGGCAAAATCGTTTGCGCGTAGCAGCGATCGAGTTCTGCTTCGGAAAGGTTGCCGCCGATCACGAACGGTGGTCGGACAATGATCCGGTCTCGTTCGTCGAGATGCTTACCGAGCTGTCGAGCACGTTCGTCGCAGGCGACGGTCAGGCTGCGGCGATCGACCGTGTTCGCTGCCGAGTCGGCCGGAACGAGTCCCTCTTCGACACCAGCGTGGAGTTCGTCAATGTTGAACTCGCGATGTTCCGACTTCGAGACCGGCGCAGCCTGCGCGCTTGTCGAAGGCCGCCCGACTGTCAGGAAGTAACATCCCCCAATCAGAAAACCCGGTCCGATGACCAGAAGAATCGCTCGCGTCAACATAGACAGATACTTCCTCAAACCGCCGTCAGCCGTTGCAGGATGTGTCATTCATTCAATCGAACCTGAGATCACCCAACGGTGCCCCTGGTCGTGTCGAATTGTACTTTTCAGAACCACCTGTCACGTGACATGATCTTCGCTCATTCGCCGCCTTCGCCAGGATTGCTGTCTCGTCGTCGTTGAATTCCGATCAACCCGCAGACGCACCGTGGACTGCGGAGACCTGCCCGCCGCCGCCCCGTCGTTGCAACAAGTGGTCGATCTGACGAGGCAGTGGTTGAGGCGATCACCTGCTCGGGTATCCTGAAGTCACGCTGTGAATGGTTGCCGAGCCTCGCGGTGCCTGTTTCACAGCCGTAAGGATCGAGGGCAGACTCATGAGCAGTACGAAATACAACGAGTTGGGTGCTCACGTAACAGAGCAGGAAGATGTGGCGGGAACGCACTTTGCCGTTTGGGCTCCGAATGCTCGCGATGTGTCACTTGTCTGCGACTCGAACGCCTGGCAAAGAGAGGCCAACGCTTTGTCACCGAGCGACAGCGGAGTCTGGTCGGCGTTCGTTCCGAACATCCAGCCCGGCGAAAAGTACAAGTACTCCGTCGTCGACGTGCGAGGAAATTATGTCGACAAGGCGGACCCGTACGCGTTTCAGGCGGAGTACCGACCAGCGACGGCGTCGATCGTTTGCGATCTGGACGGGTACGCGTGGGCTGACGACGAGTGGATGACGTTTCGGCAATCGACCAACTGGCTCGAACGACCGATGTCGATCTACGAAGTCCACCTCGGATCGTGGCGTCGTCCGAAAGATGGCCGCGACTATTTCACCTGGGAAGAACTCGCCGATCAGTTGATCGACTATTGCCACGAACTGGGCTACTCGCACCTGCAGCTGATGCCCGTCTCCGAGCACCCGTTCGACGGCTCATGGGGTTATCAGGTGACGGGGTACTTTGCCCCGACCAGCCGATTCGGGACACCGCAAGAGTTCATGCTCTTCGTCGATCGCTGCCACCAGGCCGGCATCGGAGTACTGGTCGACTGGGTGCCCGCGCACTTTCCGACGGACGCTCACGGACTGGGACGTTTCGACGGGACCGGACTTTACGAACACGAGGATCACCGCAAGGGCTATCACCCTGACTGGAACACGTACATATTCAACTACGGTCGGCAGGAAGTTCGAGAATTCCTGCTGTCGAGCGCCCGCTTCTGGTGCGACCTTTACCACGTAGACGGGCTTCGCGTGGACGCAGTCGCTTCGATGCTCTACCTCGACTACTCACGCGACTCCGGCCAGTGGGTGCCTAACGAGCATGGCGGTCGCGAGAACAACGACGCCATCAGCTTCATCGAAGAATTCAACGAGGTGATACATCGCGAGTTCCCCGGCATCGTCACCATTGCCGAAGAGTCCACATCGTGGCCCAACGTTTCCAGACCTCTTTACGACGGCGGGCTCGGTTTCACCATGAAGTGGGACATGGGCTGGATGCACGACACGCTGAAGTACACCGCGCGGGAGCCCATTCATCGAACTCATCATCAGAACGAACTTTCGTTTCGCATGATGTATGCCTTCACCGAAAACTTCGTGCTACCGCTTTCGCACGACGAGGTGGTGCACGGCAAGAAATCGCTGCTCTCACGAATGCCCGGCGACGAGTGGCAGCAGTTTGCGAACTTAAGACTGCTCTTCAGTTATCAGTTCACGATGCCGGGCAAGAAGCTGCAGTTCATGGGCGGAGAACTTGGGCAGTGGACTGAATGGAATCACGACTCGGAACTCGACTGGTCGCTGCAGGAATTTCCGACTCACGCGGGCATCAGCCGGCTCGTCAAAGATCTGAACCGGCTCTACTGCTCGAACCCGGCAATGCATCAGTTCGATACTTCGCAGGAAGGTTTTCAGTGGATCGATTCCGACGACGCTCAGAACAGTACCTACTCGTTCATGCGTCGTTCGAGCGATCACGATGACTTCTTCGTCGTCGTGCTGAATTTCACTCCCGTTGTTCGCGACGGCTTTCGCGTCGGCGTCCCCAACGCTGGCTACTACCGCGAAGCCTTCAACACTGACGCGGACATTTACGGCGGCAGCAACGTCGGCAACAAAGGCGGCATGTACAGCGAGCCGATCGCCTCGCACGGTTTCGAGAATTCACTTTCAATGACCTTGCCGCCGCTGGCGATGGTCGTCTTCCGACCGGTCACGATTGACGGAGGCGCTTGCGAAAGTCTCGACTCACTTCTTTGCCGAGACGCAGTACAGCGACTTTGACGTTCGCAGGAAGATGTCGCCGTCGGAGAATGCGGGTGTGGAGTTGCTTGAGCCGTCGAGTGAGTTGACGGCGAGCTGTTCGTACATTTCAGCGTTCGGTGCGAACACGACCGTCTGGCTTTTCTGATTCGTCACGAAGAGAAGTCCATCGGCAAAGCACATCTGCCCCCAACTGTTGGCTCCGGGGCCGCGGTCTTTCCAGACTTCCTCGCCCGTTTTCACGTCGAGGCACTGCAGAGTTCCTGGTCCGGCGTTCGCCATAAAAATGTGATCGCCAACGATGACTCCCGAGCTGATGCGTTGCGGCTGTTTCGCGTCGTCATGCCAGAGTCGGTGAGTTGCCGTGACGTCTCCTTTGCCGTCGAGACGGAATCCAATTGCGGGACCGGTGTAACCGCCCATGGCGACTCCGATGCCCTTGCTAATCAGCGGCGAGGTGTAAACGAGGTTTCCATTCTTCCCAATCAGACCGTCGCACGACCAGATGACTGAACCGTCTTTCGGATTCAGCGAAACCACTCGCGTCGGCAGGCTGCAGATAATTTGCGACTCTCCTCCGACATCGGCGATGACAGGAGTACTCCATGAACCGGACATGCGACCGCCTCGGTCGTCGGTACCGCCCGGTTCTTTGTGGCTCCAAACTTCGTTGCCGGTTTCGAGGTCATAAGCAACGACTGCTTGCGCCACTCCCGGCCCGAAGTTCAGCAGCACTTTTCCGTCATGAACGACGGGCGACGACCCGTAACCCCAAATGTGAGTCACAGCTCCCGGTTGTGCCGACCACTGTTGCTCACCGGCCTGGTCGTAACAGAACAGCCCGGCCGAGCCATGCCAGACGACGACTTTGTTACCGCTGATGGCCGGCGTCGCTGCGCCAAATGGATTCGTCTTGTGCGTCTTCTCGCCAGCTTTGAATGAAACTTCACGCGTCCATTTTTCGGAGCCGTCGGTTCGGTCGAAACAGTGCAGCCGGCGTTCGCTTCCGTTGTCAGTTGCTGATGTGACAAACACAAGGCCAGCCGCAACAACAGGACTCTCGTTGCCTCGGTTTGGTACTTCGATCTTCCAGCGAACGTTCTCGTCTTCTGACCACGTCGTCGGAAAGCCAGTGTCGCTGGTCACTCCCAGGCCGACCGGTCCTCGGAACGATGGCC
>JBLFXD010000646.1:0-4577 GCA_047611045.1 Planctomycetaceae bacterium
CTTAAGTTGTTCTTCGTCGACCGGCTCGTCATCGCCGTCTTTTGCGGCGAGCTTCTCTTCCGGCAGCGGGTCGAGTTCGAGCCGGGCCCCCGAGAACACGGCGTGGTCACTGCTGATCGGGTTGTCAGCTGGCTCGCCAGCACCCGTCGAGACGAGCGTGATGTGCTTCGCCTCGGGCGGAATCGGAATTTCGAAGGAAGCGAATTTGCCGTTCGCTCGAAGTGGCTCGCCAGGGTTTCCACTGAAGTAATACGTGAAATCGTCGACGTCGACTTCGACCGGCTTGCCGTTCACATAGCTGGCCAGGATCGCGTCGGAAACGGCTTTGTCCTTGTGAGGTCGCGAGACGATGACCGCCAGGTGCGAACTGCCGTTGCTCCCCAGCGCGTCGTCATTGATGCCGGCCCGATCGACTTTGAACTGGAACTTCTGGTCGCTCGGCAGGAGACCCGCTTTGCGGATCTCATCGAGGTCGAACGTGACGAGCGCGTTGGCGTGCATGCCGATTCCCTGCTCAAGCCGCTTCCCGCTGGAACCCTGTTTTCCTTGTGTGCGGATGCCTCCACCCGCCTGCCAGCCGTCGTTGACGATCGACCCGTAGCTGTGCGAGGAGCTGCCCAGTTTGCGAAAGTCGAAGTCCACATCCGGAGCAATCTTCGTCCGCTCGCCCCAGCCCTGGGCGACTCGATCAACACCGAGCCTGTTGGCATTTGCGACGGCCGAGAACTTGTCCGTCTTCACAGCCGCGTCGAGCGACACGTTGGCGGAATCGTCAAACAGATTGCCAAGCGGAATGATTCCCGCGCGAACTTCCGTCAGGTCCGCGGCATTTGCGAAGGCAACGTTCTCGCCAAATCGGGCGAACAGCTTCTTGTGACGAGGAGCTTTCTCACTGGCGAGCTCCTGGAATTCCTCGCCGATCTTCCTCACGGCGGCGGCGACCTCCTCGTCTTTCGAGAGGTCTTTCTTTTTGTCTTCGGCGGCGGCAAGTTTCAGCCACTCGCCCAGCGCCGCGGTTTCGGATTCCGACCGGCGCGAGCCAGGCTTCAGGAACTCGTACCAGCGTTTGATGAGGGTCTGGCTGAGCTTCGTTTCTTTGCCCAGTTGCTCAAGGAGTTTCTTTTCGTTCTTCTCGGTCTTCTTTCGGTGGAGCATCTTCCAGCCGACGACGAAGTAGTCGGGAATCTCGCTGATCAGGTCTGGCCGGATGCCGCGCGACTCGGTGAGCAGGAAGCGATCCATGCTCAGCTGTTGTTCCTTGACGACTTCGTCGGCTGCTCGGCGAGCGGCGACGATTTCGTCGCTGACGACCGGGCGTTCCTGGTAGTTCGTGCTGGAGAAGATGCCGGCCAGGCCGTAGTAGTCCTGCGTCGTGATCGGGTCGAACTTGTGATCGTGGCAGCGGGCGCACGACACGGTCAGTCCGAGGACACCGCGGGTCAGCGTGTCGATGCGGTCGTCCCACTCGTCGGCCGCGGCTCGGTCCTTCTCAACATTCTCGGCGTAGTAGACGGGGCCGAGGGCAAACAGTCCCAGTGCGGCGAGCCGCTCGTGTCGGTCGGGTTCGTCGAGAAGATCGCCGGCAATCTGCCAGGTCAGAAACCGGTCGTAGGGCAGGTCCTCGTTGAGCGACCGGATGACCCAGTCGCGGTACAGGTAGCCGCGAGGATAGTTGCGCGCCTTGAACGTGTGTGCCTGATCCTCGCCGTACCGCGCGACGTCTAGCCACCGCCGGCCCCAGCGTTCTCCGTAGTGAGGCGAATCCAGCAGCGTGTTAACGACCGTCGCAAACGCGTCGGGCGACTCGTCTTTCAGAAACGCGTTGACCTCGCCCGGAGTCGGCGGGATGCCGATCAGGTCGAGGTATGCTCGCCGGATGAGCGTTCGCCGATCGGCCGTCGGGCTGAGCGAAAGTCCTTTCGCTTCCAGCCGCGCCTGCACGAAGCGGTCGAGGTCGCTCTTCACCAGGCTGTCGTTCTTCAACTCCGGCGGAGCGTGCTTCTGCGGAGCCTGAAACGCCCAGAACTTCGCGGCCTCTTCAAAGTTGATCGTCCGTGCCTTGCTCACTGTCGCCGGCGTCGCGCGCGGATCAACGGCTCCGTTCTTCACCCACGTTTCAAAATCTTTGATGACTGAATCCGGCAGCTTGCCCTTTGGCGGCATCTCGAACCCGTCGTACTTCAGGGCGAGGATCAGCAGGCTCTCATCCGGCTTCCCGGTGATGATCGACGGCCCGGAATCGCCACCCTTCATCAACCCCTCGCGAAAGTCGACCCGCAGCTTGCCCTTGAGAATTGGCGTCGTCCCGCTGTGGCACTTGTAACAGTGCTCGACGAGGACCGGCCGAATCTTCTTCTCAAAGAACTCGACCTGAGCCGGATCATCGGCTGCAAAAGAGACCTCATCGGCCGCGCAAAAACCGAGCGTCAGGGCAACAACACAAACCCACGTTCTGAGCATGAAGAAACTCACAAAGGAAGGCGGCACATGGCCGAACGGCGGGAAGCCAGGAGGGAATATTCAAGCGTTACGCAACAATCTCAAACCCGGTACAACGTTCCGGTTTGGCCGGCGAACGAATCCGTCTCGACGCCAAGCCGCTGCAGGATGGTGACGAAGAGTTGGGCGAGGGGAAGCTCTTCGGCTTCTACTTTGCCTCTCCAGCCGGCATCGCTGACGATCCCTGCGCCGGCCTGATTGTCTTCGTTCCCTTTGCCGAATTTCAGATACCGGCCGTTTGTGAAGCCGAGGTTCTTACCGCCAGCAGAAATGATCGGGTAGTTGCGCGACAGGTGGAAACTGCTGGAGGCGGAGCCGTGCATGGCAAACGTGTTGTCCAGAATGTTCCCGTTGCCGTTCGGCTCTGGCGTCTCCCTCAGTCTCTGCGCGAAACGACCGAATTCTTCGGCCTGATAACGATTATACGTACCAAGGTTTTTCCAGCCGCCAGGCTTCTTGACTTCGTGCGTCAGACCATGAGCACCACCAAGGCCAACGGCTTTTGACAGCAGGTCGTGTGGACCTTCGCCATTTTCTCGCCCGAGCTGAAACGTTGCCACACGAGTCGAATCGCTCAGGAACGCGAGATAGATCAGTTCGTACATTGTCTGAAAATAGAGTCGAGCTTCTTTGGGCTCGGCATCCAAATGCAGGTTCCTGGTATCAACCTCTGGAATTGATGTTTCAATCCACTTCTGAGCCTTTGCCAGCTTGACCTCGGTGTCACGCACCGCGTCTAAATACTGCTTAAGCGTCTCTTGATCGTGCTTCGAGAGTTGGCGGCCCAGAGAACGAGTATTGTCAATCAGGAGATCCAGAGCACTCTTACTTCTCGCCAGTCTTGCGGCAGCATCTTTGCTGCTGGTTACAAACAGCATGTCGAAGATCTGCTTCGGCTTGTTCATCGCCGGAATTGGCCGGCCTTCGCGATTGAAGGACTGAGTCTGTGCGCCACGAGGTCCGCCGACGCCGCCGTTAGTCGACAGCACCAGCGAGGAATGTCGAGTGAAGTCTCCGGCGTGTTGTGCATAGACCTGATCGAGAGAGATCGAATTCTTATACGGACCGTGACCTCCCGTTGCCGCTCCCGTCAGATACTGATCGGCATTTGAATGACCATGGACTTTCCTGACAGCAGGATGCGACAGTCCTGAGTAAATCGTGATGTCACTACGCAGGGGCTCGAGCACGTCGAGCACTTTGGTGAGTTGGAAATCCTTTTCGCCACCCTGGGGAAACCAGCTCCAATCCTTGCAGGCTGGATCTGACTTGAGCGGCAGCCCGACTCCATCAGGGTGGTAAACGCTGACAAAACGCTTTGGCGTATCATCGGTTCCCGGACTGCCTGAAGCGAACGTTTCAAACCAGGGCAAAGCCAGAGCCACACCCGTGCCGCGAAGAAATGTTCTGCGACTCAGTGAAATTGATTTTTCATTCATTGTTTTGTTCCGGGCTCGTATCAGCGGGCCATAGGGTAACCCGACGCGTCAGCTTTGGAGTTGGTATCAGTTTTGGCCGAAGGCCATCCCTCACCGTAGCCTGGGGCATCGCCCCAGGGAGCCGTCAAAAAGAAGGTCGTATTGGCCGAAGGCCATAATCACGGCACGCAGCGATGTCGGTGAGTATGGCCTTCGGCCAAAGGAATTCGTAACGCATCTGAATCCTGGGGCGATGCCCCAGGCTACGGTGAATTGTGGCCTTCAGCCACACAATGGATCAAAAGTATGCAACTTCTAAAATTACGCCTTGAGTTACCATCTTACTTCGAGTCGAAAATATCGCTGCCTATGATCAGGTGAATTAAGTCGTCGAGGCGGTCACCCTGTTTTCTGAAGTCTGCCGTTAAGCGGTCAATGTCAGCATGGTCACCAAAAGACAGTGGTCGGCCAAGAGCATATGCGGTCATTTTATGCACGATGGCTCGGGCAAACTGATCCTGTCGGTCCGAGAGCAAATATCGCTTTAACCCATCCATCCCGGCCAGCGTCTGCTTGTTGAACAGTTCTGAAGTTGCATCAACAGGTTTGTTCGTAATTTGAGTCCGGTAGGCGCCCAAGGCGTCGTAGTTTTCAAACGGG
>JBLFXD010000647.1:0-4566 GCA_047611045.1 Planctomycetaceae bacterium
CAGAGTCGGCGGATACCGCAATCGCGAAAACTTCAAAACCGCCATCTTCTTCCACTGCGGCGGCCTCGACCTCTACCCACGATAAACCCAGATGGACCGTCATTGTTGATGTCGTTGCTGCCGGGATTCAGGCTCGCTATCTAAGTGCCATAAAACTGGCAGTTGAAAGTAACGATCCGGGAGTAAATCAGAATGGATGGGCAGACGAAGCTCAGTCGGCGCGAGCGTGGGACGGTATCGGTACAGGCTGGAACGGGGGCTGCTGTCGTCACTTTTCTGTTGATGATTTCGCTCGGCCTTATGGCTCAGGCAGAGATAGTGCCTCGACAAGTCCTCGAGCCGACTGACGGTGCCGCAACTCGGCCAGTCAATCCGCCACAGAAACAACAGCTGCAGGTTTCGGAAGCGGGCGGAAAGGGAAAGCAGGTAGAGGTTTCTCGAAAAGGCGAGAGGAGAATACTGCCTTCGGTGACGTTGCCGGGAGGGCAGATGCTTCGGCGGTCTGATGATCACGAACCGCTGGTTGACGCGGCGATTGCGTTGCTTCGCTCGGCGTCAGTCGAAGTGCCGTACCGAGGGGAGCGGGGCTCCAGCGTCACGTTGCTGTTTCATCCATCCGGGGAAGTCTATCTGTCGCGCGTGCAGCCGCGCACTGACGGTGCTCCGACGGGGCGGATCAATCGAATGTACGTTGGCGTTTCCGGCGTGACCGGCCCTGATAACATTGTCGCCGAGATCGACGCCAAGTACCGCAGTTTCGTGAAATATCATCTTCGCGACTGGGTGGCCTTTCGACGTGAATACGATCGTCTGGAATTCGGACGGCCTCGCGCGGTGATTCCGTCCGGCGGTAACTGGTCGAAACCCGTCAATGGCCTGCAGGCTCGGCTGGCAATCGTGAACTGGCGAGACCCAATCGTCGCCGTCTATCTGAAACTTCGGAACGTTAAGGACCTTTTAAACACGATGACGGTGCCGATTGATGCACAGCGAATCGATTTTGAGTTGCGAGATGACGACGGAAAAAAGGTGCCAATCCCAGGTCTTCCTCGAAGCGGCCCCGTCGTTGAGTTGAAAGACTTTCAGTTGCCATTTGAAAGTTCGTTACGCCTCAACCTGTCGGTCTCGACGGTCGGCGTTCCGGATGTAAACACAATGATTGCTTTAAGGTCTCACGTCTGGCCGCTCAAAGAAGGTGCTCCGGCGACTTACAAGTTGCGTGCCTCGTTCAAAGCAGAGAAGCCCGAGCGGCTCAGCCATACGTTGTGGCATGGAGAAATTCACGTACCGCCAGTCCGCGTGCAGCCGGCTCCGAGAGACAGAGCACCGGACGAGATTGTCTCGCGAAATTACACCATCACCGGCCGCAAGAAAGATGAGCAGGTGAAGCAGTTGAGTGTCTGGTTCGAAATTGAAAAAGACGTGCGATTCGAGTCTGGCGCCAAACCCGACGAGATCGAAGTGACCGCTCACGAAAGCCGTCACCGCTACATCGCCGAAGTCATCAGCTATCAGGAAAGCGGAACGGTGCCGCCAGACTGACCAGCCACGGCGCCTTCTCGCCCAATCTTGTAGAGACTGCTAAACCTGCCATCGCGGCCCATCTTCTGTACACTTGATACGGGAGTTCATAGCGACTCCAACGGAATCAGCGATCGATTTACAGTCGGAGACGCGCGACGATGGCGGACGAGCAGAGTTTTGTGACCGATCTGCGAGGGACGATCGCGCAGAAGCAGGTGACGGTGGTCATCGGTTCGGGCGTGTCGGTGGCGACGACTTCGAAGGCGCCGAGCTGGCGTGGTCTGATCGAATCTGCCGTCGATCGGTGCCGTCGATCGGTGCCGTGAGCTGGGGGCGGATGAGTCGTGGCGCGGGCTCGTTCTGGGAATGCTCGGGCAGGACGCGCCCGACATGCTGCTGACGGCGACCGAGGTGGTTCACCAGAAACCTGGAGAGAACGGCAGCGGTGAGATGGCTCGCTGGCTGCGGGAATCGTTTGAGAATCTGCGGCCGGAAGACTCTGCAGCCATCGACGCCCTGGTCGCTCTCGACATTCCGCTGGTCACGACGAACTACGACGACCTGATTCACAAAGTGGCTGATCGCGGGCATGTCACATGGACCAACGAACGGAACGTGGCTCGCTTCGTTCGAGGTGACGACCGGCGCGTGTTGCATCTGCATGGGCACTGGGACGAGCCGGAGTCGGTCATCCTGGGCATCCGTTCCTACGATCGCGTGAAAGAGAACCAGCACACACAGGCGGTGATGCAGGCTCTCGGCATGACGAACAGTCTGTTGTTTGTCGGCTGCGGGCAGGAAGGTCTGGACGATCCGAACTGGGGCAGCTTTCTGACATGGCTCAGAGAAGTGGAAACGTCCACCGGGACCGAGCATCGACACTACCGGCTGGTGCGGGAATCCGAGACGTTTCCGCAGGACGGATCGCTCTACCCACTGGTCTACGGCCCAAAGCACGACGACCTGGTTCCGTTTCTGCAGAGCCTGCCGCCGGAAAAACCGAAAGCCAAACGGAAATCGCAAGGTAAGAAGGCGGCCAGAAGAACAAGAAGCTCGTTGCCGGAAAGTGTCACTGCCTATCTGCAGCAACTGAAAGAGGAGACGCAGCATCTCACGCTGCTCGGGATGGGACGCAGTCTGCAGGTGCAGCTGCCGATTGCCGAAGCGTTTGTGCCGTTGCGGACGGTTCTGGCTCGGTCGATGGAAGAGCGGAAAACCGAACGCTTCAAAGACGGCGTCGCCGACTTCGAAGAAGACGTCGAGCTGAGTCAGGTGTTCGGTCGAGCGGCGGAACTTGGACTGCGCGGCATCGTGCTGCTGGGTGAGCCGGGGACAGGCAAGACGACTGGCGCGCGGCAACTTGCCTGGCGGCTGTCCAGTCGGCAGAGCCTGCCCGAAGACCTGGGACTGCCCGCCGGTCTGACACCCGTGCTGTTGCGGTTTCGGAATCTGAGCACCGAAGCTCTTGCTCTGAAACAGGGTGGCCTGAAGCGGTTTCTAAAAGAGGGCACTTATTGCGCAGACGCCGCCGACGGACTGGAAAATCCCGGCACCGATTTGGCCAACGGAAAGGCTGGCGGATTGTTGTGGATTCTGGACGGGCTGGACGAAGTCGCCAATCCACAGGCTCGGTCAAAAGTTTCCGGCTGGGTGCAGAGTGCCTTGAAGAGTCGACCGGATGACTGGTTTGTCGTCACGTGTCGGTTTCAGGGTTACTACCGCGAGGGCGTCCCGCTGGGGGCCAATTTCGCAGAATCCCACGTGCGGCCGCTCGACGACGATCAGGTCACGCGGTTCGTCCAGGACTGGTTCGCGGCGGCGTATGCAGGTCTGCTGGGCAAAGGGCCTAAGGGCCAGACTCGGGCCGAGGCCGACAGTGCAGAACTGCTGGCAACCCTGAAGACGCCCGCGTTTCAGGCCGGGCATATCCGCGAGCTGAGTAGCAATCCGCTGCTGCTGACAATTCTCTGCATCGTGTTTCATCAGGAACGCCAGCTACCGACCAGACGGGCGGAACTGTATTCCCATTGTGTGCGCGTGCTGCTCGAACATTGGCGGCGAGAACGTTACCAGCCTGACCAGGGAACAGAGCCGGAAACCTTCGACGCCGAAGCTCCGCAGTCGGTACTCGCCCGCGTCGCGTGGTGGATGCATCAGGAACAGGATCGCACGGCCGCACCGCTGGACGAAATGGCCGCCGAAGCGACGAAGGCGCTGGCTGCCGTCTCGGCGAAGTCCGGTCTGGGTTCCAACGGACGAGCCTTTCTGGAACGCATGAAGAACGAAACCGGAATTCTGGCGATGACCGGCGAGGGCGATGGAAAATGTGGATTCCTGCACCTGAGTTTTCAGGAATACCTCGCTGCCGAACACGCCGCCGCCGAAGGATTCGCGAAGGAGCTGGCATCACGGGCGACAGAAAGCTGGTTCCGTGAAGCGGCGCTGTCGTCGCTGCGGCAGTCGCGTCCGTACAGCGAAGAATTCTTCCGCGAGATGCTTCGCGCCGGCATCGCCGAGGACCATCCCGACCTGGCCAGCCAGTGTCTGAACGAAACGCTGTTCCCCACGCCCGAACCGTTCCTGGAAGTGTTGAAGGCTTCGCCGCGGAATTCCCGGCGAGTGGTCGCCGTGCTGCGTCTGTGGCGGAGGCGTGAGGAAGTGATCCCCGAGTTGGAAGAAATCACCCGGAAACTCGCGAAGTCAAAAGACGCCGAAGTCAGCAGTTTCTCGCGAGAAATTCTGATGCGGGCTGGCGTCGAGATTCCGATTTCGTCGGGAGGCAGCCTTGAAGAGTGGATCGACCCTCGCACCGGAATTGCTTACATCACGGTACCCGCCGGTGAATTCCGCATGGGTTCAGAGATGGGCTTTGTTTTCGAGAAACCGGCCCACTCGGTGCGGATCAAGCAATCGTTCCACTTGGGGAAATATCCAGTGACGAACGCGCAGCACGCGGAGTTCTTGGAAGACGTCGTGGACCACATTCGCAAGCCTTTGCGGTGGGTTAGTGGGCGATTTAATAAGTCGGAACAACCGGTTGTC
>JBLFXD010000648.1:0-4546 GCA_047611045.1 Planctomycetaceae bacterium
TTCCATCCTGACGGAAAGCGACTGGCTTCGTTCGACCTGATGGGCATTGTCAAGGATTGGGACATCGAAACGGGCAAGGAAGTCCGGTCACTTGAAGCAAAATTCATGTGGGGCTTCGATCAGAAATTCCGAGCCGACATGGGCGGTGCTCGCGACATGCGGTTCAGCGAGGACGGCAAGACGCTGATCGTCGCTGGCCTGACCGAAGTCACAAACGCCTTCGCCGGCGTCCACAAGCCGATGGTCCTGCATGTGGACTGGGAGAAATTCGAGCATCTCCACAAGTGGAAAGACGACGCCTACAAGGGCATGGTCTGGGGAGTGTGCGAGCACCCCGAAGGATTCATTGTCGCCTCCGGAGCTCCACAAGGCGGCAACAAAGGCATGCTCTGGTTCCTCAAGCCTGGCGAAGAAAAGCCGTTCCACTCGGTAACGTTGTCACACTGCGCGCGAGGTCTGGATATGACTCCAGACAATCGACAACTCGCCGTCCCGCAGTTCGACGGCAAGCTGTGCGTTTATCAGATGACCGCACCGCACAACGTGAGCTGATCCGGCTCGCCGCTCGTTCGCGTTCGCCACAGAAAAAGCTTCGCTCTCACTCGCCAGCGAATTCGCTTTTCCAGATCCGCGAAAGGTGTTCGGCACAAAGTCGAGCCGCTTCACGATGCCCTGCCGCGTTCCAGTGTCCTTCGCCCGACGCAGTATTGTCGAACCCGTGAAGGTCGATCTCATTTTCTGCGGCATACGTTCGCATGTCTTCGGAAAGAACGACCACCGGAAACTCAAGCTCTTGCCCCAGGCGGCTCAGACGGGAGTTCGCATAGTTTAGATCCTGTACGCCGAGAGCCTCGCAGTATCGCTGCCGCTTTGCGGCGTCCGGCGTAACCTCGACTCCGGCAGTGACCACCGTCATCGCAAACCGGCTGCCGTGCTCAACAACTTCGTGATTCATCTGCTGAATCAATCGCTCAGCGAGTTTCCAGGCATGCCGCCAATCGTCATCGGCTGGCGGTTTGAAACACTGATCGTCAAGCCCGAGTCGATCACGCAACGAAACCTTCCCATCCTGCTGCTCTCTGCCCGCCCGTCGGTCTGTGAATTCACCCGTTCGAATCGACTGAACGACCTGCAGAACTCGTGACGAATTGATCAGTAACGTCTTCCTTCGAAAAGAATCACTCATCGCATACTGGTACGAAGGCTCTTTCCGGAAAGAATTATCGAGCACCAGTTCGTCGCCGTCGTCCTCGATCTCGAACACGGGCCGCAACTTCTGCGACTCCAGCCGCGAAGAATTGTTACGCAGATCGTTCGAGGGAAGAAAAGCCAGCAGCACGACATCCGGATCGAATTGCCAGACATGGTGACGCAGCATCAGCAATTCCTGAGCGGTACCGAATCCGGAAACACCGAAGCTCAGGACTTCGACTTTCCGATCGCCTCCGAACCGGTGTAAATTCAGCTCGTCTTCCAGCACCGAGGCGAACATCTCGTCCTGCGACACCTGAAACGCTTCGATATACGAATCGCCAAGGACGGCGACGCGAAGCACCTCTTTCGGTTTTTGCAGACTGTGCTCTCGATCGCGAAACCCTGCGGAGTTTGTCCGAATCTCGGCAGCGCCTTCCTTTGACCACCAGCCACGAAAGTTGGGAGCCAGGCCAGTCCCGCAATACTGATCCGCCCGATAGGGCAGCGGATAAGACACGCCGGCGACAACCAGCAGGCCTTCAGCCAGCAGAAACCCAGCCGACAACCCGAGAAACAACAAAAGACAACGAAGCTTCCAAGACGCTTTCCGCCTTCGTTTCGAGGGCTCTGTTGTCGGATTCTCGGCAGACACTCACGATTCTCCAACTGCTGCTGGTTGAGTCTCGGAATCACCGGAGACGAACACGGCGTCGAGTTCCGAAGCCGTTCCGAGCAGATCGCCGACGGATTCAGCCGAAGGACGTTCCTCATCCGGCCGTGCGTCGCTCGGGCAGGCGTCGCTCGGGCAGGCAAGAAAGAAAAAGACGATCACCAGCCAGGTCATTGAAAACGGATTTCGTGGCAGCATCAGTCTCTCGCAATCGGCTGAAACCAGGCGGCCGGTCTCATAGCTGGGGCCGCTCAGACATTGAACAGGAAGTGGCAGATGTCTCCATCCTGCATAACGTAAGTCTTGCCTTCAACTCGCAGCTTGCCGGCCGCACGAATCTCTTTCTCACTGCCGAATTCTTCAAGGTCTTCCAGCGAGTAAACTTCGACACGAATGAAGCCGCGTTCGAAGTCGGTATGAATCACGCCCGCCCCTTGAGGAGCCGTCGCTCCAATAGGAATTGGCCACGCGCGGACCTCCTGCTCGCCAGCTGTGAAGTAACTCGCCAGTCCTAATGTGCGATAGGCGGCACGAGCAAGCGGCCCGAGTGCAGGTTCGGTCAGGCCGACCGATTCCAGCAACTCCGTGCGGTCTTCCTCGTCAAGTTCTGCCAGCTCGGATTCAAGTTTGGCACAGACAGGCACTACATCTGCGCCGTGTTTCGTGGCGTATTCTCGAACCTTCTGAACCAGCGGACCCTGTCCTGCAAGGTCGTCTTCGTCAACGTTCGCGACGTAAAGAATCGGCTTAGCCGTCATCAAGCCATAACCGTTTACGACTTTTCGCTCGTCCTCATCCAGTTCCAGAGCTCGGATCGGGAGCGAATCGTTGACGCATTCCTGGCATTTCTTGATCACAGACACGGCCAGCTTCGCGTCGGCGTCTCCGCTGCGAGCGGTGCGTTCGACCTTGGGCAGCGTGTTATCGAGCGTCTGCATGTCGGCCAGCAGTAACTCGGTTTCGATAGTCTCAATATCTGACAATGGATCGACATCGCCGCCGACGTGCGTCACGTCCTCGTCTTCGAAACAGCGAACGACCTGTAGAATGGCGTCGACTTCGCGGATGTGGCTCAGGAATTTATTTCCCAGCCCTTCACCAACGCTTGCCCCTTTGACGATGCCGGCAATGTCGACCAGCTTCAGAGTGGCCGGAATGATCTTCTTGGGAACGATGTACTTTGTAATTCGCGCCAGCCGACCGTCTGGTACAGGGACGATTCCTTCATTCGGCTCGATCGTACAGAACGGGTAATTGGCACTGGCCGCCGCCTGAGACATCGTCAGCGCGTTAAACAGCGTGCTCTTCCCAACGTTCGGCAATCCGACAATTCCAGCTTCCATCGTGCGTGTGTCCCGTTGCTGACTGATCAGCGTTTACTGCATGAGATCGTGTTCAATTGGAAAAAGGACGCACAGAAAACGTGTGCCGCTCTGTGCGTCCCCAGGCTTACAACTTTTCGGTGGGCTACTTCGCCGCTCGCTGATTGCGGACCTCGTCCTGCCATTCTTTGGGCATGACTCCAGTGTCGCTTTTGTCGTCATAGTGCTTGCGGAGGCGGGTCAGCTCTGTCTTGTGAGCGGCGATCTGCTCGGCGTACTCGGCATTCTCGTACTCGTTCTGCAGTTCATCCGGGTCAGCTTTGAGGTCGTAGAATTCCCATTCGTCGAACTGGTAGAAGTAGATCAATTTGTAACGCTCGGTGCGAACTCCGTAGTGCCGAGGCACCATGTGGACGCTCGGGTATTCGTAGTAGTGATAGTAGATCGACTTCCGCCAGTCGTCAGGATGTTCGCCCTTCAGCAACGGGACGAGCGACTTGCCCTGCATGTCTGACGGAATGTCGGCGCCAGCCATCTCGATAAATGTCTCGCCGTAATCCAGATTCTGAATCAACTCTTTGACACGCGAGCCTGGCTTCGTGACGCCGGGCCATTTACAGATAAACGGCATCTTGAGCGACTCTTCGTACATCCAGCGTTTGTCATACCAGCCGTGGTCTCCGATGTAGAAGCCCTGGTCTGACGAGTAAATCACGACCGTATTGTCGTCCAGCTTCATCTCATCCAGAGTGGCCATCAACTTGCCGACGCTCTCGTCGACACCCTTTACGCAACGCAGGTAATTCTTTGCGTAACGTTGAAACTTCCAACGAACGAGGTCGTCAGCCTGAGGATTCAACTTGTGAAATTCTGCGTCCTTCGGGCCGTAAGCGTCTCGCCAGGCTTTCGTCTGAGCCGGCGTCATGCGTTTCAGGTTCCGCCAGGCAGACCGGTCGAAGCGGCCCTTGACGTCCGGGAAGTCGGCGGTCAGGTCAACGAACAGGTCAAAATTGAGATGCATGTGCCGATCGATTTCCAGCTCCTGGAACCGAGCCGGCGGCGCATTGTCGTGCCACTTGTCGAACAGCGTGTTCGGGTAAGGAATCTCGATGTCATCGTACAAGTGCAGATGACGTTCGGCGGGCATCCAGTTTCGATGCGGAGCTTTGTGCTGAACCATCAGGCAGAACGGCTTGTCGGCTTCGCGGCCGTCTTTCAGCCACTCGATGGCGAGGTCGGTGACAATGTCCGTGCAGTGACCTTCGATCCGCTTCATGCCTTTCGGCGTTTTCATGTCCGGGTTGTAGTAGAGCCCCTGCCCTGGCAGGACTTTCCAATCATCGAACCCCTGCGGCTCGCC
>JBLFXD010000649.1:0-4521 GCA_047611045.1 Planctomycetaceae bacterium
ATTCGGCTCCTGCGAATTGAGGGCCGTCAATTTCCCAGCCTTTCCGATCGAAAAGGCTGAGACCGCGCCGCCACCGCCCTTGTACGAACCCGACTCGCCAGCGGCGTACAAGAATCTTCCGTTCGGGTGAATGGTGACCCACGATGGATTGACCATCTCGGCGGCCAGTTCGGGTTTGCTCAATGAACCAGTTCCCGGATCAAGGCGAGAGACATAGATCCCCTGACTCTTCGGTCCTGTGTACGTTCCGATGTAGACCAGTGTGGCTCCTGCTTTCGCCTCCTCGGCTGACGCTGGCGTCGTTGCGGCAACGAACGCCGAGACTCCAATAGAAAGAACTGCCAGCAGACCAGCCAGGTTTCGATGAGATCGCTGCATTGTCTAATCACTTCTTATGTAATTGATTCTGGAAACACCGGGTGTGCGGTCGCTCGACAACCTACATTTGTCGTGCAGTAAAGATAAGCGGCAGAGCCACAACCCGAAAAGGACTCACGCAAAGGCACAAAGGTCTCGATTCTGATCTTTGCGTCTCCGCGCCTTTCCGTGAGATTCAAGAATTCACGCACGTTACGATTTGGGGCTGATGACCAACGTATAACGAACGGGTTCGACGGCAGCTTTCGCCTTCGCGTGGGCAGCGTCGTTGACTTCGGTCATCTTACGCCGGATCGTCGCCAGCGCGGCGAGCACTTCCGGGTCTTCTGCCAATGGTCCCCGGATCTGGCGGAAGTTTGTGATGAATCCTTTGATCATCGACGTCTCTTCAGACTGCTTTTGCCCCACTTCGTTGAGGACGCGGTTGAACGGGGCGACAAACGGGTTGTCGATGAATTCGGCGGCCAGATTGATGCCACCACTCAGCTGCTCTCTGCTGAACGTCTTCGTGGCCGTGCCGAAGGTGACATCTGCCTGTGCGGTTGAGAGGTTCTTCACAGTCAGAGTCAGACGATTGAGGTCCTGATTGAACGGCGAATAAGGCAGGATACTCCGAGTTCCATTGGCATCTTTTTCGTTTCCGGAAAAGCAGAATGGATAGCGGCTGCTTTCGATCTCGACCGTGCCGTCTTTGCTGCTGATCACCTTGTGGCCGTCCGAAGCGTCAGCTTTTCCTGAAGCGACATCAACGGTGATCGCGCCGACGTTTCCGTCAAGTCCCAGAGCTTTCAGAAAAGCACCAGCCATCAGCAGATGTCCGTTGGGTCCGGGGTGAACACCGTCACCACCCGCCACGGGATATTCCTTACCCAACGCAGCCTTGGCCGAAATCATCGCCTTTTCCATGTCGCCAAAGACGTCCGCGTGCGGGAAGTTATTTTCTTCCGCCAGGCTCTTCGCGATCTGGCCGAGCTTACGGAGGTTGTCGTTATAAATCTGATCGAAGTCCGGTTCATTGCGTCGCCATGTAAAGCTGTCGACGACGCCCGGCGATCCAACGACAACCGTCGCGCCGGCTTTCTTCATGCGATCGACGATCTGTCGCATGCCGTTTTCGTACGTCTTACCGATCTGCTCGTCATACGCCCGGTACGAGCCGTCGTTCATTCCGTAGCAGGTCGTGACCACATCCGGCTTCCAGGGGACCAGGTCGTTCTCCATGCGGCTGACAAACCCCGGAGCCCGCTCGCCGCTCCAACCGAACTGAAAGCACTGAATCTCCAGCTCCGGGTAACACACCTGCAGATAGGTTTCGATGTACTTGCTGTAAAGTTTCTGTTCGGTGATCGAGTCACCGATGATCGCCAACCGGTCTCCCTTCTTCAGGACGGGTTCAGCGGCATTGGCGGCACCAGCGAGTGCAACGGCGACAGCGAACAGACAAAGTAAAGATCGCATTAGGTGAATTCTCCAGAAGCAGATCAAAGAAAAGACGGCTTGCCAGTTGAGTTCTTACGCAGCCGGACTGACCGAGAATCGTACTCGAAATAGCTCCACTCAGAGAACAATCGCAAGGTGCGATATATCGCCTTGTCTTTGTTGGATCTTGTAGGGCCTAACGTGCCGCCCGACTCCCGGCCAGTTTCCTCTGTCGCGTCGGCGAGGACGGCGGGTGGGATTTCGGGTCGTAGCAGATACGAGATTTCGTAATCGCGTTACGATATTCGGACTGCCCGGCCAGGCGACGGAGCCGATAGTATCTGATACTCAGGGCAGCAGACCGTCCTTCAAACTCGCCGCTGATTTCTGAGCTGACGTCACGATTCAAGTACAGCCCGATTCGGAACGAACCTGATGCTGAGAATTCACGACTCACATTTGTCGCACAACTGCCAGGGAGTTTCGCGTCGCGACTTTCTGCGAGTTGGGGCGTGTGCCGCGAGCGGATTGTCTCTGGCAGGCATGATGCAGACGGAGGCTCTGGCGAACTCGGATGTGCTGACCGGTCGATCCGTCGTGATGTTATTTTTGAGCGGAGGACCAACGCACATCGAGTTCTTCGATCCAAAAATGACGGCTCCAAGTGAGATTCACAGCATCACCGGTGAGATTCAGACCGCGCTGCCGGGTGTCACGTTTGGTGCCACGTTCCCGAAACTCGCAAAGCTGGCGGATCGATTTTCTGTGGTGAGGTCGTACGGTACGGGCAACGGCGGGCATACCTACGGTGGTGTCGTGAGTGGTAATCACACCTCGGGCGCGTCCGCGAGTTCGATGTATGCACGGGTTCGAGGAAACAATCATCCGCAGACCGGGTTACCCACCAACGTGGTCCTCCTGCCTGAAGCCGTGCAGGACGGATTGAAGCTGGGCAATAACTTCGAGACCGGAGCGCTGCCCACGCTGACTCAGCCAGGCACGCTGGGATCCACCTGGGCCGCGTTCAACCCCAGCGGTGGCGGTGATTTGAAACGAGATATGGAACTCACGCTGGGCCGTGACCGGTTCGGAGATCGTCGCAAACTCCTGAGCGGGCTTGATCAGTTGCGGCGTCAGGCAGACGCACGAGGCGCACTGGCGGGGGTTGATACTTATCAGCAACAGGCTTTCGACATCATTACGCGTGGAGTCGCCGAAGCCTTTGATCTTTCCAAAGAAGACCCGCGGACCGTTGCGAGCTACGAGACCAGTCACTTGTTCAAACTCGAAGAGCTGACACGCTGGAACGACATGCGTCGCGCGTCCAATCTGCTGGGGCGTCAGATGCTGTTAGCCCGACGGCTGGTTGAGGCCGGTTGCGGATTCGTCACCGTGTCTGATTGCGGCTGGGACTATCACGCCAATGGAAACAGTCCTCGCAACATGGCGGGCATTCACCCGATGGGCGGACAGGTCGATCACGCGGTCGCCGCGTTTCTGGAAGACATTGAAGCACGCGGCCTGAGCGATCGCATTCTGTTAGTCGTGACTGGCGAGATGGGACGCTCACCACGGATCAACAATAACGGTGGACGCGAGCACTACGGTGAACTGACTCCGCTGCTGATCGCGGGCGGCGGTCTGCAGATGGGGCAGGTTGTCGGGCAATCAGATCGTTACGCATCGCGCGCCGTCGGCGACGCGTACCGGCCGCAGCACCTGTTCGGCACGATCATGCACTCGCTGTTCGACATCGGCCGACTGCGTCTCCAGCCGCAGGTGCCCGTCGAAATAATCAGTGCCGCAGAACAGTCAACTCCGATCACGCCGTTGTTGGGCTAAAGCTTCTCGGCGTCGGTGTTGCTCGAACAAAGGAATCACACTCTGTTCAAGTGGCAACGACCAGGCGAGGGGCAGTCAGTTTACTCGCGGGCTTCGATTCACCGCCTTTGTCGCTGATGCGATTGTCGGAACTGACCGGGAGTTTGTCCGGTCGAGCGGCGGAAGACGGTGGCCATGTACTGCACTGTCCCGAAGCCGGCCTGCGGGGCGATCTCGGCGAGCGTCGACGTCGTGTTGAGCAGCAGACTTTTCGTGAGTTCGATGCGGGCACGTTCGATTTCATCGTGAACGGTTCTGCCCAGCAGACTCTTGAAGCGGTTATCGAGCGTTGACCGTGACAGATCCACATGGCCGGCGACTTCTGCGACGTGAATCCCATTACCAATTCGGTCCCGGATATACGCGACAGCCATCGCGACGTCTTGATCGTCAACCGCCATGGCATCCGTCGATGCTCGCAGAACGACACCAACCGGTGACGCCTGCACCTGACGACGAGCTTTCGCGACTCGTTTCCCAGACATAAGTTGATCCAGCAACCAGGCGGCGTCGAATCCGATTCGGTCCGTGCCAAGTTCGATGCTCGACAAAGCTGGATTCGCAAGTTCGCACATCATCTCATCATTATCGACGCCGAGAATCGCGACGTCCTCAGGGATTCTAAGGTCGAGTCGACGGCAGCTTTCCTGAACATGTCGTGCGCGGGCATCGTTGCAGGCAAACAGCCCCAGCGGCTTTTCCAGGGTCGATATCCAGCGACACAGTCCTTCCTGAACCGCATTCCATTGCCGGGCATCGAGATGACGACCGTGGTACATCGCGCAGGAGAACCCGTGGTCGTTGAGTATCTTCCCAAAGAACTCACCACGATTGCGAACCCAG
>JBLFXD010000650.1:0-4518 GCA_047611045.1 Planctomycetaceae bacterium
GCCGGCACACCATGTTTCGAAGCCGTTCCAGATGGTGTGCCGGCGCTTCGCTTGTCAACACCCTACATCACGGATTCTAGACGCAACGCGTCCGCGTCAGTTCGTCGTTCGACCGCAACTGCACCCTGTTGACATCGGCAATGGATAACTGATTCCGTTGCCGACGTGCTTCCAGAAGAACTCGGGCGTGTGCTCGCTGTTGAGCTCGGTCATCGTTTTCGCCTTGAAGATTCGACCATTGGCAATTGTCAGTTGAACTCGCTCTGAGTCTCGGATTCTGGCAGTCGGGTCAGCGCCCGGCTCCATCACCAGGATGTCAGCCAGCTTGCCAACTTCAAGAGAGCCGAGGTCGCCGTCCAGCCCGACGTATTTCGCTCCGTTGAGCGTTCCGCATTCCAAAGCCTGCATCGGTGTCATGCCGCCCTGCACGAAACTCCACATTTCCCAGTGAGTGCAGATTCCGTTCAGCTGACCGTGGCCGCCAGCCTGCACAAGTCCCCCATCATCGACGATCTGTTTTGCAATTTCGGCGACGCGAATGTGGTTGTAATCTTCCAGCGGGCTCTTCTGACGACGGCGGGATCGAGGATTCAGAATGTGCGGCGGGATGAACGTCTTGAGCCGCTCGTGCAGCCAGAGGTCGTCGTGTTCGTACCAGAATTGCTCGCCGGAGATCCCGCCGTAGGCGACGCTGAGCGTCGGCGTGTAACCGACCTCTGTGTTCCGCCAGAGGTCCATCACATCGTCGTAGACCGACTGGACTGGCAGCGTGTGTTCGATGCCGGTGTGGCCGTCGACGATCATCGTCATGTTGTGCATGAACGTCGATCCGCCCTCGGGCACCACCATCATCTCCAGTTCTCGAGCGGCTGCAATCACCTTCTGTCGCTGATCCCGCCTCGGCTGGTTGTAACTCTTCACCGAGAACGCTCCGACCGCCTTCATTCGTTTCAGATGAAACAGCGCATCATCGAGCGTTTCGATTTCCGCTTTGAAGCTGCCAGCCGCTCCGTAAAGAATCGTGCCCGTTGAAAACGTGCGAGGGGCGACGATGCGACCGGCCTTCGTCAGCTCACTCGCGGCGAAAATGGCCTGCGTATTATTCGACGGATCGTGGATCGTCGTGACACCAAACGAAAGCCGGGCGAAGTCCACCCAGTTCCGTTGCGGAGTCATCCCTGACGTCGCCTGCGCCCCGTGAGCGTGCGTGTCGATAAATCCTGGCAACACTGTTTGGCCATCGATCTGAATGGTTCGGATGTTTGCCGGAACCTCGACATCATCCTTTGAGCCGACAGCTTTGATCCGGTTGTCCTCGACGATGACGACACCGTTTTCGATGACGCCCGCTGGCCCCATCGTGACGATGCGGCCACCGGCCAACGCGAACGAGCCAGTCGGTTTGGAATGCCTTTCCTTGAAGCCGATGTTGAGTGATGCCGCTTCCGGTCGTTTCTCGTCTTTCTTCACCGGACGCGTAGCATCGCTGATTTTGCTTGTGAACAACTCCGGACCGAGCGACCAGTGCAGCAACTGACTGTCACCGGAAAAGTGGAGCCAGTCGCCGGCCTGAACACTCAGCTTGCTGACCGGCAGTCCCTGGAATTTCGGCCCGATGCTGATCGACGAGCCGGTTTTCACGAATGGAGCGAGGTAGACGTTGAATCTTTCGACAAACGCAATGTGTCTGCCATCGGGCGAGACGCGGTAGTCGGTCGCCCATTGGCTGCTGAAGTGTTCGCGTTCCTCGTGACCGTTCAGATCGACTGAGTAGAGCTTTCGGTTATCAGCATCCTTGTCCGACTTTGTCCGCTGCAGGAAGACACGGTCAGACGATTCGCCAAACTGCGGACGACTGCCGCCGCGAGACACCAGAACGGGCTGTCCACCGTTAACCGAGACGCGATAGATGCCCGGCTCGTGTGAGTACAACGGGGATCGCAACCGGCCGCCGCCCGATTTTTCGTAGACGATTGTGTTGCCGTCTGGCGAAAGCACAGGGTTGACGTAGTGCCCCGGGCGAACCGTCACCTGCCGATTTTGCTGCGGGTCCGTAGCCGACGCGATGCGGATCGAACCAAGCGTGCGATCGTTCCAGGTTGTGTAAACAATCTGCTTGCCGTCTCGCGACCAGTGCGGGCAGAATTCGAATTCGTCTGCTCGATTGGTCAGTCGCTTCGGCTCGCCGTCGGGCAAGTCTCGAACATAGATTTGCCCGAGAGCCTGAAATGCTACTTGCTTACCGTTCGGAGAAGTGCTCACCCACTGCAGCATCTTCACGTCGAACTCGTCTGGCGCGACTTCAACGGGGAACCGAACGGCCTCGGTAATCGCTCGCTCGTCTTTGATTCGGAACGGAATCACAGTTTCTGCTCCGTCGGCGACGTTGATTCGTCGGATCTTTCCTGTGGCCCAAAGGACGATCGATTTGCCATCGGGCATCCAGGCGAACGACGGATAGACACCGTGAATCGCCCACGCTTCCTGCATGTCTCGTTCGAGCCGGTCGTAAATCAACCTCACTGCACCGGACTCAGTGTCAAATAGATGCAGCCCAGTCTTCGGGCCAAGGCGTCGCACGAACGCGATCGTTTTGCCGTCAGGAGACGGAGTTGGTCGGCACGCTCCGCCGGGGCCGGTGATGTAGGACTCGGTTTCACCCTTCTCCAGATCGAGCCGTTTGACCGTGTAGATTTGCCCGTTCGAATCCTTGTCGTACTGAAACGACTCTCCCGGTGTGGAGTCCTGCGAGTAGTAAAGGTACTTGCCATCGGGCGAGAACACCGGCTCGTTGACATCCTTCTGATCGTTCGGCCGCTTCGTCAGTTGGACTCCGGCCATGGCGTCCAGGCTGGCGGCGTCGCGGTGGTACATCCACATTTCCCCCGCGCCCAAAGAACGTCGACTGGTGAAATGCTTGCGAGCAACGATATATTGATCGTCGGAAGACCACGCCGGTCCGTTGAGCAGTCGGAACGCCTCGTTGGTGACTTGCCGAAGCTCTTTCGTCTTTCGTTCGATGATCCAGATGTTGTCGCCCGACTTGCCGTCTTTGCCGTCTCGGTCGCTGGTGAAGGCAATCCAGTTTCCGTCGTGGCTGAAGCGAGGCTGAAAGTCCCAGGCAATACCGGATGTGAGTTTCTCTGGCGATCGTTCTTCGCCGTCCGCCCCTGAAATCGGCATCACGTAAAGGTCGCCGAGTAAGTCGAAGACGATCTCTTTTCCGCTGGGGTGCACATCAACCGAAATCCAGGTTCCCTCTGAGACATCGATCGCCTGCTGCGACGACGGTCCCGGCGGAGTCTCGATCGACCACTTCGGCTCCTTCTTCTCTTTGGAGTCGTCTTTGGCATCGGCGCCCGCTGGTTCTTCTTTCGCCGAGCTGGCCGCAACCGACTTCTCCGGAGGCTGGTGTTTCGCCTTCTCCTGAGCAGCCAACGGACATTCACACAAAAGCGCAATACAAACAACAAACAGACACAAGCGAGCTGGCATTCGGAATTCCTATCGACATTCATGAACGGTCTTTATGTCGGTAGGTTATCTGGCGACGTCTCCCGACAGGAAGTGAGTGTTGACCCAGGCTTCGAGCATGATCTTTCCATAGCCGCGACAGCTTTGCGGGTCAGTTGCTTTGTTGGCCGGTGCGAATGGGATCTCAATCGTCGCCGCCATGATCGAGTTGGCTTTCGATCCGAAGTACGTTGAATTCATCGGTGCCGGTGCTGCCTTGTCGCGGAGCCAGACCAGCGGGCCGTGCGGGGCAGTCTTCGGCAACCCCTTCTTCATCCACCCGGCGAACTCGGAGACGTTGTCGAAGTTGTATTTCGGCTGTGTCTTGCCGCCGACAAAGTACATCACCTGGTGATCCGGCATGACGAGCGTCGGGCAGTGAAAATCCAGAGCAAACTGAAAGTCATGAAGCTGGTCGAGCTGTTTGATCGCCTTCACTTCAGGATAGATGCTATCTTCGCCGTAGTCGCGATTGTGGTCATGCGGTTTTCGGTTCTTGCCCTGATCACCCTGCTCTACACCGTCTTTGTCCACAAACGGAACGGCGAACAGCACATACCTACTGCGAAACTCCTGACCGGACGGACTGGCAGACATCGCTTCCTGCATGAATCCTTCAAGGACGTAACTGGCGATTGTCTCTGTGGCGTGATGTCGACCGGTGACGAGGACAGGATTTATGTTCGGTCCCGGATTGCCAATCTGCAGCAACTCGACCTCGCGGCGTTTGAGGCTCTTTGCCAGAACGCTCTTCTTCAGGTGAGCGTTGCCGTCGTTCCTTTTCAGAAACCCGTCGAGTTCCTTCTGGACGTACGGGATGGTCACCGCGAAGCGAACTCGTTCATTTTCGGCCTTGAAGTCGTAAAAGAACGACGACCCATCAACCTGTTCCGTCCCCATCCATCGCCACGTCTCGCCGAGGTCCTTGCTGATGGCGGGACCCTGGTTTCCGATGGCTCCGTTCTTGAATCCGACGACTTTCTCCGGAAAGACAAAGTCAACTCG
>JBLFXD010000651.1:0-4510 GCA_047611045.1 Planctomycetaceae bacterium
TCAAACACAACTTTCTACAGTAACTCTCGGAAGTGCAGCAGCCACAGGATGTGCGACTGTTTCATCGATTCTGGACAGGCAGATTGATCAGGACCGTTCCGTGGTGGCGGATCAATTGAAATTCTTCGCCGTCGTCAGTGCCGGTTTCTTTTTCCTCGACACTCGTCCGTAAGGTGTAGCGACCTTGGCCCTTCGGTTCGAAATGAACGCGGCCCTCTTCGTCTGTCGTCAGTTTCGCGTTGAATCCGCCCGGTCCGCGGACAGCGACCGGTCGACCAGAGACGGGCTTACCTTTCCAAAGGACTTGAAAACCGGGCCCGTCGTCGATGAGTTGCGGGACAATGTCCAGGTGGAGTTGTTTTGCTCGCCCCAGCTTCATCAGTTCGTCCAACGAGCTGACGTCGAAGTGCTTTGCGTAATAATGCAGCAGCACGTCAGTCTTGCCGTAGCGATACACGCCAAATTTGCCGTAGCTCTCGATACTCCGAGGCGCGCTCAAGGTGAGCGGAGCCGACAGCCAGCGTTTACCAGGTGACTTCGTTTCTTTCATCTTCAATCCCGCAGGACTGTCTGCATCAAGAGTGCGAATCCAGGTCTTGCCGCTCTTGATAAATCGATCGAGATACTGCCCGTCGCCGGGTGCCGGTCCGCCTTCATAATAGACGTTGACCGTGCCGTGCTCTCCGGACTTCGGATCAAGTCCCACCCACAGGTAATGACTCCAGGCCGATGACAACAGAATACCGAAAAGCAGGAACAGACTCGTTGCGGCGCGAAGGACTGAACGGTTCATCGATAGACTCTCGGTTAAGGTTAAAGATGCCTTGTCAAAGCGTCGTTTTCCGCTGACCCGTTCTGCCGAACCAATCATGCGACAAACTCAAAACCACATCTGAGACACGAGACTACTTCCCGCCGGCATTATCAAACAATCGAAACCGCCAAATTCCCTCCGTGCCTTGAGCAGCCAGGCAATCAGGAAAACGGCTGCCGAGTGTTTACGAGCTCGATGTCCGACTTCTTTCATCCCGGAGCCGATGCGTGGCGAGATGAAGCCTGGGATGTCATCCGTGAGTGCGAAGAAGGGCGAACGACGTCTGATGGACCTCGACTGGGTTCGCGAAATCGGCGCACACTGCACCGCCTTCAGCGTGCCCCGCTTCTTCAAGCAATACTACAAAAACGACCAGGGCCTGCCTCGCGAAGATGGCGTCCTCGATGGTCAAGTCCGCCAGGCCTGGCCACAATGACCGCATCTCGTAACAAGACACTGAGACCGGGTAGAAAAATCCCAGTGGCAGGAGTAGTGATTCATGCGGCGATCAACAGCCATCGTGGTCTTCGGTTTGATGTTTATTTCGCTCGTCTTCGCGGGACCGGTTCTGGCGCAGAAAAAGGGGCGTTTGCCTCTCGACCAGCATCTCGCCGAGGAGCCGTTGCGAGTTTGGTACAGACTGACTGGGGAGGATGCCGTTGACCTGACGGACGTCAATCAAAACGGCGTGCCGGATCAGCCTGAGAATCTGGCGATTCAGATGGGTACGACCTTCAAACTGTTTGTCGACGTGCTCGACTTCCCCAACCCAATCAAGAGCCCACGTTACAAAGGTGTGAAATACATCGACTTCAGTCTGCGGCACAAAAGCCAATGGCAAGGGTTCAATGGCCTCGCGTTTGACGAACTGCAACCCGGTCGATCGATTGACCCGCGCGGAACCAGGATTCTTACCGTCGGCATCGCCACTTCGATCAATCCTGCGAAAAACCACACTCCGACACACGAAATCTTTCACATGATTCAATACGGGGCCACCTACTTTAAGAGTCGGTGGTTCACAGAAGGGACAGCGCGGTGGTCAGAACACGCTGTGGCCAAAGACGGAATCGGTGAATATCGCTACGACCCGCGTGGCCCTTGGCCGCACAAGCCCGGTGAACAACAAGCACTGTTCGGGATGGCGTTCGAAGCGGAGTTCTATCTCTGGAATCCAATTGCCTATCTTGACGACAAACGCGGTGTCATTCCGCGAAAGAGCATTCCCGCGGAGTTACTGGCAGCAAAGTATGCCGATGGCACGCCCGTTCTTAAGGACCTCAACCTGAACGGATCGGCCATCATCAGAGAAGTGCTTCTGGAACTTGGCCGGGTCGACGACATCGCAGCCAAAGAATTGGGCTTCGAGAAGTGGACTGAGGACAATCAGAGGTCGGCGAAGAACGATCCCTACATCTACAAAGGCGTCATGAACGTAGTAGAGCGACGCCTGAAGAAGTAGAATCAAGATTGCCCAGAGACGCTGAACATGACCGGCGGCTAATACGTGCCGGGAGCTTGCAGGCGGGCGAGGATTGATTGCTCGAGACCGGGGTCGCGGCCTTGAGGGATCCAGCCGTCGGGGGTGGCGGGGCCGATGACGACGTTCAGGTCGCGTTGCAGCGGCGTGTTTTCCTGAAAGGTCGAGTGGCCGGGCGAGTTGATGATCAGCTTGTCGGGGTTCTCGATTTCTTTGACGACTTCGACGCCGACCAGAAATCCTCCCTGAGCCGGCGTGATCGACATGACGGCTCGGCGACGGATGGACTGGAACGAGCCTTCCAGCCGGTCGGAAAAGGTCACCGCATCCTGATGCCAGGGTTCCAGCAGCCCGGCTCCGACTTTGTAGTCGGTCTCGATGATGCCATCGAGTTTGCTTTCACGCTGAATCGGCAACTGCAGCGAGTGCATGACGTCGACGGCGCTTTCCCAGACCACGTCGTAGTCAGAAGCCGGCACGAAGACGGGGTTCTGCATGTGCTGAGGCGTCGCCGAAATCTGCGGACCGACGCAGCCACTCACTCCGCACAAGGCGAGCGCGACGACCAGCACGATCGCAGAATGAGGCCGGCGACGAATCCACATCAAAAGGGACTTCCCTGTCCGAGACGACTGGCTGGAGCACGGGGCGACACAACCACCCCGCGAAGAGCGGCGGAGTGTCTCAGGACTCGCAGAACGCCTCAATAGCGGATGTTTCGAGGCGAGGAACCTCGTCTTTCCCGCATAGGCGTGAAGTCCGAATCCACGAATGACTGGCTACCCACCTTAGCTTAGGGGTTATCCACCTCTCCCGCTTGCGGGAGAGGTCGGCCTCTCAGGGCCGGGTGAGGGTTTCCGTTTCAGAATGTACCGCCATTCGAGTAAGAACCAGACACAACACCCCTCACCCGCGGCTGAGACCGCGACCTCTCCCCCACGGGGGAGAGGTGACATGCAAAGTCCAATGTGCATGCACTACGCAACGTCGCGGCGGGGAGCCTGCTGACGTTCGGCCTGATCGATCTGGGCGATCTTCTCCAGCACGCCGTCCAGTCGGCTGACGATCTGCTGCTGGAAGTCCAGCAACGAGTTCGCGACACGCTGCGTTTCCGGCTGGCTGAGCCGTTTGGTTCGCTGGTCGAACTCCTGAGCAAACTCGTTGAGCGAGATGATCGCTGCTTGGAGTTCGTGCAGCAGCTCGCCGGGAGTCGCGGATTTTTCAGCGGCGGACTCGTCTTCGGCATCTGCGTTGCCGAATCTCTGTTTGACGACTTCCATCAAAGCCTCGGCACCCATTTGGCGACGAGCTTCGAATTCCTCGATGAGTGCCTCTTCCTGATCAATCAGATCGACCAGTTGCCGAGCGGTCAGCTCTTCCACGTCTTGCAGCGGGGTAGCCAGTTCTTCTTCAGTCAGAATTTCAGAGACGGACGCACCATAGATCTTTGGTGCCTGAACTGATTCTGCCGAATTCGTTCGATGCAGCGTCAGGCTGAACGATCCGATTTCCAGTTCGTCGCCGGGCTCCAGAGCCGCTGACCGAGTCAGTCGACCATTCACTCGAACTTCCGGCGAGTCGGCCAGAGTTTCCAGCCAGATGGCGTCACCGTCGATGTGGACGACGCTGTGGACAGCGGGAATTCCCTCGCCTCCCAGCCGCAGGTCACAACGCTCACCGGCTCCGATCAGGAACCGATCACGACTGACGGGGCGAAGAGGAGATTCGGTACGGCCTCGCGTAATCTCAAACACCAGAGGACTCTGAGTGGCGTCTGCGCGGGTCGATTGGTTCAGATTGTCGGAAGGGTGTTTCATGATGTCATTACAGGCTACGAGTTGAGTGACAACGTGCTCAGCGAGCGGAACGGCACCGTACTCATTTTCGTCATCACAACCGTCAGACATCAGAAAATCGCTACAGTTTTCCTGGTCGGAAGGGAATCACTCGCCGACCGGAGCGTGCTCAAAAACGAAAAAGCCATTGCCGCAGAACTGGTCTGCGACAATGGCTTTTGGTCTGTACGGAGTTCGTACTATTCCGACCGGCTGGTGATTTCCAGCAGGTGGTAGCCGAACTGCGTCTTAACCGGGCCGTGTACGACGTTCACGTCGTCGTTGAAGACGACCGTGTCGAATTCCTTCACCATCTGACCCGGTCCGAATTCACCGAGGTCGCCACCCTTTTGACCCGAAGGGCATGTTGAGTGCTCTTTG
>JBLFXD010000652.1:0-4501 GCA_047611045.1 Planctomycetaceae bacterium
CCCGCTGTTTCCCAACCTTCTGGTGGATTCAGCAGCGAATACTCTTCGCCGGTTGGTGCGGAAGCGGTCGGAGCCCCCGATGAGATCTCAGCATCGTACGGACGTATTGCCGGAGAGAGCTCGTCGCTCGACTCCGACTTCAGAGGAATCGTGTTCGGTTCAGAATCACCGCCGGAACTGGAGTCGTCTTCTGACGGCAGCTCGGCATCGGTATCGGTCATGCGTTGGTCCGAAAGTTGAGTCAGCGGGGTGAAATCGTGGGTCGGAGGGCGATGAGTCGAGCATACCACCCTGGCGAATGCGACGCTCGCTCAAACACGGTGGATGAACCGGTTGGCAGTCTTGAACCACGAATAGACACGAAGGAACACGAATCAAGGAACGATGAATCTACTGAAATTCGTGTCTCTTCGTGGTTCGTCGGAAGCTGCCAGCAAAGTCAGAATGGCAGTTCCTGAGAGTTGCAGAGGAATCTCATCATGGCGGTGCAGCCTTCGTGGCGGGCCTTGTATTATTGAAACCACTCGCGATCGTTGTTTCGCTTGAGCGTTTCGAGAAACTGCAATGTTTCCTTGGGAAATCCGCCAAACGTTGCAGCCATGTTTAACGTCCTTTGTTGCCTGATGAATCTGAGATCAAACCTTGAAGAAAGTTAAACCGTGAAACTGTATCCAGAACGCCGCGAAACCGCCGCCGGCATGTCCGAGGCGATGCAGGCCGGCTTAACGACGAGCGTGCAGATTGTAGAAACGTGCCTGTCACGTATCGACGACCGCGAACGGGAACTGCATGCCTGGGTGAGCGTTGACCGGAACGGAGCACTCGCCGTGGCAGCCGAGCGAGATCGTGAGCGAGCTGCGGGGAAACTTCGTGGACCGCTGCACGGAGTTCCGATCGGCATCAAAGACATCGTCGACGTTGAGGGCATGGTGACCGAAGCCGGCTCGCCGCTCATGTCAAAAGGACCGGCCGCAGAACGCGATGCCGAACTGGTCGCGCTGCTTCGCGACGCCGGAGCAGTGATCCTTGGCAAAACGGTGACGACTCAGTTTGCCTGTTTCGATCCGCCGCCGACTCGGAATCCGTGGAACCTTGCTCAGACGCCGGGCGGATCATCAAGTGGATCGGCGGCGGCCGTCGCAGCTGGCATGTGCCCGGTGGCGATCGGTTCTCAAACAGGAGGCTCCATCACTCGGCCGGCTTCGTTCTGCGGAGTTCTTGGCTGCAAGCCATCGTTCGGCACGGTTTCGGTCGATGGCGTCGTTCCAATCGCGCAGTCACTCGACCATCCCGGCCCGATTGGGCGAAGCGTTGAAGATCTCGCGATTGTGTTGTCGGTGCTGCAGGGTGAGGAAACTTCGGACGCCGGTGTTCTCCAGAACGAAACCACTCCGCCACGAATCGGGCGACTACGCGGCTTTCATGAAGAACTCGTTGATCCAGGACTGAAGGCTTCGATCGACCGATCGCTGGATACGCTGATGACGGCCGGCTGCCTGGTTTACGACATCGACGTCCCGTCTGGCTTTGACGAGCTGACTGACAACCACCGGTTGATCATGGCGGCCGGAGCGGCAGCCTGGCATCGAGAGCGGTTTGCCGAACATCGCGACGACTACGGTCCGTGCGTCGCGGCGCTGATCGAAGAAGGGCTGGCCGCGTCCGCGACCGATTACATCAAGGCCCTCGAGCATCAGGCCGTCATGTCCGAACGGATGAACGCGTTATTCGGTGACGGCCTCGATGTTCTGCTCACGCCGGCGACCATCGGTCCGGCTCCGAACGCATCTTCAACCGGCAATCCAGCCATGAACGCTCCGTGGAGCTACACCGGGCTTCCGACCGTTTCGTTGCCGATCGCGTTGTCCGCTGCTGGCCTGCCACTGGCAATCCAGCTTGCCGGACGGCTCCACGGCGATGTTGAATTGCTGCGAGCATCGGCGTTCTGCGAGCGAGTCCTGAGGACGGAATCGTGATGACTCGCGGCACGGCGGGATGAACCGGCGACTGAAGGTAGTGACCTCTTGCGGCTTCGCCGCACAGGTTGCAAGCAACCTGTGCCACCCGGGTCTGAATCAGAAAAGGAAAACTGCCAGGAGCCTCGACCCGCAATCTGTCGTTTATTCAGAAGTCGAGAATACAAGATCGGCCCAACGGGCCAGCCCTTCGATAGCCCCGGACGTAGTCCGGGGTATGGAGTCAGCTAAGGATCGAGCCCCTACGGGCAACGCTGTGAAGCATTTTGGAACACGTATAGCAGTGTTTCCCGGAAAAGCACCCATCTTAACTGACGGCGTGACTCGAAGCGTCCTGAGTTGATTGGCGGAAAACTGCGTCAATTGCCGTATTCCCGCCTCCGATGAAAATGCTTCACAGCGTTACCCTACGGGGCGGTCCTAACCTGTTTCGCCAGTGAGCAGGGCCGCCCCGATTGGGGCTTTGTTTTTTTGGCACGACCGAATTCCCAAGGCGATGCCTTGGGCTGTCATAGAGCTGGCCCGTTGGGCCGAAGACACATGACCGACTTATGCAGAAAAGGACAGTCCGCAACGAAAACGGCCCGACTGCGAAGGTGCCGTCGGGCCGTCTGATGTTCAGATTACTTCGCCAGCTGGCTGAGCGACTTGCTCGCTGACGAGGCCTGACCACTACTTAGTAGTCGTAGTCGTCGTGGTTGACGTAGCCGTCTTCTCCGACCGGTACCGTACCGATGATGTCGTACTGGCTGTCGCAGTGATCCTGCTCGTCGTTGAAATGGCTACCAACGATCGAGCCTTTATCGGCCGTCTGAAGGCCTCGGTAAACGTAGCTTTGCTGCATGGCTCCGAAAGCCGAGCCGACGTCTTCGAGTTCCTGATTGATACCGTGTGAAATCTCGGCAAGACCGACAACAAGCGATAGCACAGCAATCGTCGACACAAGGATCAGTTCAGCCGAAATCACAAAACCGGCTTCGTCGTTCAGCAGTTGATTCATAAGAGTATTCATCGTGTGCTCTCCCTTTTCTCTCTGTTTGGATTTCTCTCGGTTCTCTCTGGGACCGTTTTCAGCGAGGCCGTTTTCCGGAGCTCTCGACACACCGGCTGGCTTTCGCTGGAAACACAAGACCGCCGAATGTGTTTGCAGGCTGGCTTCAACCCGACAGGTTTGGTTCGGCGAACGATTGGCTCACGGTGTTTGACTTCATTTGTTGTGTGAGCCGTTCTGGCATGGTGTAAAGCAATGTGAATGCCAGACGATCGAAAGTCTGAACGTCACGGCCCGGGACGATCCCTAACTCCAAAAACCACAACGGTTAAGGGGATTCTGAAAAAGAGTCCGAGCATTTACGTTCAACCGACAAACGTTGCCTGCAGGCAACAAAGGCTGTGGCCACGTTGCCGTTGAATGTTGCCTCGATGCCACAATTGCGAGAACCGCCGAGCGCAGTAGTTCTTTGCCGGGTTCAAGCCGAGCCAGTGCGCAGTTTCAATTCAGCGCTTGCCGGTTTCGAAACAGCATGCCGATAATGCTTGGAAGTCCATGGCCCGGCATGCCCAGCTGCCGACTGCAATTTCTGAATCATTCAACAAAACCGCAGAACGGGTTCTGCTATGAGATCTTTTGAGCGGCCAATTGTTGGCAGCATGTCGAGGCGGGATGTTCTGCGAGTTGGCTCGATCAGCGTTTCGGCCGGGCTGCTTCCGGCGATTGGGATCCGCGAATCGACTGCCGCTCGGCAGAATCGCGAGCTGGATCATCCTGGCAAGGCACAGTCCGTCATCTTCCTCTGGATGGGCGGCGGCGTCACTCACATCGACTCGCTCGATCCAAAACCGGAAGCTCCCGAAGAAATCCGCGGAACGCTCGGAGCCATCGACACGGCGCTGCCCGGAATTCAGTTCTGCGAAACCTGCCCGAAGCTGGCAAAGATTGCCGATGACCTCGCCGTCGTCCGAAGCTTCTCGCACGACAGCAACGACCACCTGCTGAGTCAGGTTTACACGCTTTCCGGGCGAAAGGTGACGCGAGCACAACTCTTCACCGAGCCGAATATCGGGTCGTTCGTTTCGCATCTCTACGGAACACGCAACGGCCTGCCGGGCTACATCGCCGTGCCAGGCATCACGAGACCGGGGCCGCCGCCGCACAACCTTTTTGTCGGTGGCTGGATGGGTGCCCAATACGCACCGTTCGCGATCGGTGGACAGCCCGAGCAGCCGGACTTCACGGTCGGCGAAAAGGAAGCCAACCCGTCACCCATGTGCGAAGAAGATTTGCAGCCTCAGGTGCTGGCGATGCCGGACGGAGTTTCGGTCACGCGAGTCGATCGCCGAGCTGGACTGCGCGAGCAACTCGAAACCGCAGCTCACGAGGCAGAATCAGCCGGCACATTCGCGACGATGGAAGGGCACTATTCAAACGCCCTGCGTTTACTGACGAGCGACGGAATCCGTAGCGCGTTCGACATCAGCCACGAAGCTGACGGCACTCGCGATGAGTACGGGCGAACGAAAATCGG
>JBLFXD010000653.1:0-4498 GCA_047611045.1 Planctomycetaceae bacterium
TTTCTCCGTTTCAGATTTCTGAAAAATGACAGCAGGAGACTATCTCCTGCAGGGGAAACCGTCACTCTTTTTAACTATTCAGCGGACATCTCCCACAGTCGCTGTTGACTTAATTACAAATGTACGTAATCGTTTCGCTCAATTACGAATGTACGTGACGTAAAGGAGTCGACACGATGCCCGAACGGCCAGCCCTGTCGAAGGGCGAGATTGAAGTTGCTCGGACCCTGTGGGAGCTGAAGAAAGCCACGGTCCGGGAAGTTCACGAGGCCTTGCCTGCTCATCGGCAAATGGACTTTGCGACGGTGCAGACTTATTTGCGAAGGCTCGACACCAAGGGGTACGTGAAAGCGGACCTGAATGGCCGCACCCGTGTGTACTCGGCTCGGGTTCGACCGGCAACGGTTATCCGCGAAACGGTTGGCGATCTTGTCGACAGGCTATTTGGTGGCGAGACGCTTCCACTGATGCGGCATCTGATCGAAGACGGCCGTGTGAGCGATGAAGAACTTGCTGAGCTGCGGCAACTGATTGATCGGCTCGAGGATCAGTAAGTTGTCGGTGACCGGCGAGGGTCTGCCGGTCACGCTTTCGATGGTTTCCGCCATTAAGGATCAGAGGAATGGCATTTGATTTCGTTCCCGTCGCGTTGGCACAACTGTGGCAGGTGACGCTGCTGATTTTTGGCGTGGCCGCAATCAATCGATGGGTCGCGCATCGCAGACCGCACCTTTCGCATCTCTTGTGGCTAGTCGTTCTGCTGAAGTGTGTGACTCCGCCGCTGTGGGCGAGTTCCGGCGGAGTCTTCTGCTGGCTGCAGCCTGAGGGGCAGATCGAGACGACTGTCTCTGCTGAGTTTGAAACGACTTCCGCCAATTGGGAACAACTGCTCGAAGTCGACACGCAGGCTGTCTTCGACACAGACGATTCCGTGGGCGAGTTCGCTGGCGTCATGGTGGACGATGCTGAGGCCGACGAACTGTTTCAAGCTTCGAAGGTTCTTGAGACGCCCGAAAAGAGATCTGACGAACGCGGTTTCGGAGAAGTGACGTTTGCGGTTTGGCTGGGTGTGTCGTTGCTCGTGATTCTTGGAGTGACCGTTCGATGGTTGAGATCCTGGCGTCTCGTGCGAACGTCAGCGCAGCGAGAGTCGCCTGAACTGGTCTCGCTTGTCGCTTCGTTGTCGCAGCAGCTTGGTGTGCGGCGCCGAGTGCGACTGATCGTGACCGAGAGTCTGGTCGGCCCGGCGGTGATCGGTTTCTTCCGAGTGACCGTCCTGATTCCGAGCGTCGTGGCGGACAAGCTTCAAGGAAAAGCAGTCGCGCCGATCCTCGCTCACGAGCTGCTGCATATTCGACGCGGCGATCTGTGGGTCGGGCTGTTGCAAACCCTTGTCCAGGCAATGTGGTGGTTTCATCCGCTGGTCTGGTGGGTCGGTCGAGTGACCACTCGCGAGGCCGAGCGATGCTGCGATGAAGAAGTGCTCGGCGAATTGAACTGCGACCCGGCCAGTTACGCGCGAGCGTTGCTCGACGTACTGGATTTGAAGAGCCAACTGAAACCCGTCCCCGTCTTCCCCGGCGTCCGGCCGGTAGACGTTACCTCACAAAGACTGGAGAGAATCATGACGCTGAGACAAGGATGTCGACGCAGGAGTCCCTGGTGGTGCTGGCTCGTGGCAATCGGAGTTGCCGCCCTGACGCTGCCCGGTGCCGCGTTCGTGGCGAGTGCAGATGCTCCGGCAGAATCTTCACCGGATGCCCAACCGCCGGTGTTGGATTCAGAAGGAACATCGAAATCGCCAGAAGCGAGCGGAGAAGCCGGTACCAACGTCGATCGTGAAATCGTGGGGAACGGTAATTCAAATTCGGCCAAAGAATCGGCAACTCGGCAAAGCGAGGCAGCGTCAGCAGACAACAATCAGCCGACAAAGCCGGAATTCACGATAGGCGACAACGGGAACCTCGTGCACCGACACGGCCCATTTCGTATCGCGGTTGGCCTGCATCCTGAATTTCGTGAGAAACTGCAACCCGGCAACTACGTTCCCTTCCCGACTAGCCTGCAAATCACGGTTTCGCATTCGGAAGCGACCGGCAACAAGCTGGCTGCCGAGATTGGCAGGCGTCTTGACATGCGTGCCGATCAGAATAGTTGCCGCACGGAGAACGACATGCGGGTTCTTATGCTGCAGGGGAATGTGGAGCTTCGTGCAGAGCATTCATCATCGAACGAGACGACGGATTTCTTCACTGCACAGGCTGAGTCTTTGGAGATTTCGATTCCAAAGTTTCAAGATGGGGACTTCGTCGATCCAATTCTTTGTCGCATGACGAAAGCAACTGTTCGCTACCGGGTCGGCCATGATGCTGACACTTCAATGATCCGAGCAGAAGAAATCAGCTTAGCGTTGAACGCTGAGACGTTTGAGATTACCTCGTTAAATGCCAGGAAGATCGATTCGCTCCAGGTTGCCGATGTGAAGCAACAGGCCGCCAGGAGTCGTCTCGTTATTCCGGAAGATCGACGACTGTTGTCACACTGGGACACGATTCGCCGGCGACGTTCATTCCAGAAACTGGTTTCGCCGAGTTTTGATCGCACGCCACTCAAAGAAGCGATCGCCTGGTTCCGGGTTTCGGCAAATCTGAATATCATGATTGACGAGTCAGGGATCAAAGAAGTAGGGGTCTCCATCGATAGGCCGGTCACGTTAGAACTGAAGGACATCCAGGTCGATTCTGTCCTACAGCTTCTCCTCCGACCCCTCAATCTGATAATCACGATCGACGAAGAAAGCAACGTCGTCATCGTGACGAGCAAACTTCGAATGCAGGGGAAGATGGTGGCTGCGGCTTACCCGGTCGCGGATCTGGCGATTCCGAAGTCGGTCGTTGTGAAGTTATCGGACGACGGAACCTACACGTTGCAGTCGACGACTCAGACGGATCGCGATGGAGTAAGGCAGGTCTCCGGAATCGGTCAGGAACATCCGCAGCTTGATCTCGATTCGATTGGCGAACTGATCACAACGGTCGTCGAGCCGGACTCATGGCAGGAAGTCGGCGGAATGGGGACACTTCGACCCAACGAAAGAACTCTCAGTCTCGTGATTCGGCAAACTCAAGAGGTCCATCGAGAGATCAGCGATCTGCTCGATCAACTGCGTCGGCTGCGAGACGTGCAGGTCACGCTGGGAATGCAGACGCTCGATGTGTCGCAGACATTCTTCACCGAGTGGAATGACGACCTCGTGTTTAAACCGCCCGGTGAGTCAAAGTCACACCGCTACATGCGACTGTCGAGTGCTCAAGCCGACGAGCTTCGAAACGCCGGGAAATCCCGCCAGTTTCCGAAGGTGATGCTCTTCAACGGGCAGCTCAGCGAGTGGTGTCTGGACGCTCGGGACGGAACGCAGCAGAGATGGCACGTGCAGCCGGTGGTGTCCGGCGATCGTCGATCCGTACGGCTCGGAGTTGGAATTGACAATCGACAAAGCGAATCCACCGGCGAGGCCGTGTCCACTTCAGTGATCACGGTTTCGGATGGTGACGCGATTCTGGTCGAAATGGACAACTCGACGGATAATGAGGGGCGGATCGTGGGCGAACCAATTCCTGGCCAGCCGCGAGCATTTCGGCAAGTTTCTCAGCCTCGACGATTCGTGCTGATCCAACCGGAAGTCGTGGTCGTCGCGGAAGAGGAACTGGATGCCCTCGACGTTGAGGCAGATCCGCTGCGACGTTGATCTCGTACCGTATTTGGTTTTCCTGGTTACATACCGGGCTTCGAAAACGGGGTCGGGTATTGTTGTTGTGGCTGGCTCTGTTTCCATAGGTCAGCGTCTCGCTTGTCGGCACGATTATTGGTAGAACAATCGGTCGCGATTTCGGTTGTCATCCCGTTGACCGAATCTCTGTGTTCCCCAAGTTGTAAAGGTCGCTCACCATGTCGACAGATTCAGCGGAAACCGTGGTCAACGAGCCGAGTGACAAGCCACCGCGCAATCCCATTGAACGAGTGATTGTCTGGGGGTTGATTGGCGTGCTGCTCGTTGTGATGGGAATCGAGGCGCGAGCACAACGCGGCTATGCGATGTCTCTGGATGCGTTCCAGACGGCATTTTCAGATGGCGAAGAGGTTGCGATTGCGTTGGACGATGCCCGAAAACTGATGGCACTGGGGCCGGCAGAAGTCAAAGCTCCGGATGAACACGGTCCCTTCCACTATTACGACTACTACCGTTTTTCGTGGTTCAGTCTTTTCAAATCCGGCGACTATGAGATCACTCTGCAAGTCACCGACAACGAAGAATTGAACGTGATCAGTTTCTCGACCCCGGCAGCGCCGCAGCCCGACTGGATGGATGTGTCAACTCCGGAGTCAGACGAAGACGCATCCGAAGATCCTGCCGCAATGGGTGGCGGCGGATTTCCTGGTGGAGGTGGTTTTGGTGGAGGTGGCGGAAACGGGTCGGGCGGGCAAGGTTTTCGGCCAC
>JBLFXD010000654.1:0-4498 GCA_047611045.1 Planctomycetaceae bacterium
CAGCAGCGGCAACAACTCGATCTGATCCGCGAGCTGAACTCGTCCAAGCTGGAACGCGACGTTCATCATCCCGAGATCGAAGGGGCGATCGAGACTTTTGAACTCGCGTTCCGGATGCAGCGTTCGGTGCCCGCTCTGCTCGACCTGAATTCAGAGCAGCCGGCGATGCTCACGTCTTACGGCATCGGGTCGGGACTACCCACTGACCGATTCGGACGTCAGTGTTTGCTCGCTCGGCGCATGGCCGAAGCGGGCGTTCGATTCATCGAGTTGACGGCGCCCGTCGGCTGGGACCACCACTTCGATTTGAAAGGCAATCTCGCTGGAAGTTGTCTCGCGACGGATCAACCGGTGGCGGCGCTGCTGGCCGACCTCAAGCAGCGGGACATGCTGAAGGACACGCTGGTGATCTGGGCGGGCGAGTTCGGCCGCACGCCGTACGCTCAAAGCGGCACCGGCCGGGATCACAACAACAAGGGGTTCACCATCTGGATGGCCGGCGGCGGAGTCCGAGGCGGGACGAGCTACGGGGCAACCGACGAGTTCGGCCACAAAGCCGTCGAAAATTCCGTCAGTATCCACGACTGGCACGCGACGATTCTGCACCTGCTCGGTCTGGACCACGAACGGCTCACGTTCAACTATGCCGGTCGCGATTTCCGGCTGACTGACGTCTACGGAGACGTCGTCAGTGAGATTATTCTGTAGGTCAGGCTTTGCCTGACGGAATCACGTATCGTATGCCGATGATGTGCGTTTGGACCTCGTCAGGCAGAGCCTGATCACCCCGGAATCGACCAACGCCTGGCCACCAGAACGCCATTTTCGGCGAGCTTGATACGGGAAGTTCTCAGGTTACAATCCCCCGCTTCACTTAATTGCGATTCACGGGGAAACCCGTCTGAAGAAGAGAAAGTCGAGTCATGTCAAGGGTTTGCGACGTCTGCGGAAAAAAACCTGGTCGAGGCAATAAGCTCGCCCAACGCGGAAAAGCCAAGTACCTCGGTGGTAACGGTCGAAAGACGACGGGCATCACGAAGCGGTATTACTACCCGAATTTGCAGAGCATTCGCGTTCAGACGCCAGAAGGAGCCGCTCGTAAGAAGGTCTGCGTGAACTGCATTCGGTCAAACCGAATCCAGAAAGCTGTGGTTCGAGAGCCGTTCACGATTCCCGGACAGGGTTAATCGGCGAAACGATGCGTCTCGCCGAGCAATCGCGATGACGCCAAACCTCGAACAAGACAATTCAGCACCCCGACTGCTTCCTGGCAGCCGGGGTGCTTTCACATCTGATGTTCGGCTCTTGAAGAATTCAGCGGACGTTTCGCGAACCGGTCGAGTGAGCCATCCGTCGAGTATTTCCGTCCGCTTCGAAGCCAGAACGAGGAGAGTTATCCGATGCTGAGTCCCGAAGACGTCCAGAAAGTCGCGACGCTTGCTCGCCTGAAACTGACCGACGAAGAGTTGCAGCAGATCGGTCAACAGCTCGGCGGAATCCTCGACTACGTCGCGGTGCTGGATGAAGTCGACGTCTCGGGTGTCGAACCGATGGCTCACGTCGCCGATGTTTCCAACGCGTTTCGGGCGGATGAAACGCGACCGAGCCTGCCTCGCGAAGAGTCGCTGTCGAACGCTCCGAAGACGGACGGCAAGTACTTCCTCGTTCCGCAGATTCTTGAAAACGCTTAACGGGCTGTGACGGCACAAGCACTTCCCAATCCCGATTGCCAGGCATTCGACCTGGAACACCGGAGCTGATTTTCGATGGACATCACCGGATCAACCACTGGCCAACTGCTCGACTCGATGCAGAGCGGCGCTGCGTCGGCTGTCGAAGTCACGCAGGCTTATCTCGACGAGATTTCGAAGCACGAAGAAACGGTCGGCGCATTCCTGACCGTCGACACGGAAGGCGCGCTGACGCAAGCGGCTGAACTTGATCGCAAGCGGTCAGCGGGAGAGCCCCTCGGAATGCTGGCCGGCCTGCCCGTCGCCGTGAAAGACAACATCTGCACGAAGGGTTTGGCAACGACCTGCGCGAGTCGCATGCTGGAGAACTTCGTTCCGCCCTACGACGCCTACGTCACGACGCAATTGCAGAACGCAGACGCGGTCATCATCGGAAAAACGAACCTCGACGAATTTGCGATGGGGTCGTCGACTGAGAACTCCGCTCTGAAAGTGACCAGAAACCCGTGGAACACTGAGCACGCTCCTGGTGGATCCAGCGGTGGATCGGCCGCGGCTGTGAGTGCGAGGCTGGCTTCATTGGGGATCGGCAGTGACACCGGAGGTTCGATTCGTCAGCCGGCATCGTTCTGCGGTGTCGTTGGCATGAAACCAACTTACGGCCGAGTCTCACGGTATGGTCTGGTCGCCTTCGCCAGCTCGCTCGATCAGATCGGCCCGTTTGCCACCGACGTCACGGGCGCGGCTCTGCTCCTTGAATCGATCGCCGGGTACGACAACCGCGACTCGACCAGCGTTGATCGCTCGGTTCCGAATTACTCAGCAACGGTTGATCAACCGCTGGAAGGTCTGCGAGTTGGAGTCGTGTCGGAGTTCTTCGGAGAAGGCATCAACGCAGACGTTGACTCATCTGTGCGAGCAGCCATTGATGTTTATCGTTCACTCGGTGCCGAGGTCTCAGAAGTTTCATTGCCACATACGAAGTACGCCGTCGCGACTTATTACCTGATTGCCTGCTCCGAAGCGTCGAGCAACCTCGCACGCTACGACGGAGTTCACTACGGACTCCGGGCCGAGCAATTCGAAAACATGATCGACATGTACGCTGCCAGCCGTGCCGAAGGCTTCGGAGCGGAAGTCAAGCGGCGAATCATGCTCGGCGTGTTCGCCCTGTCGGAAGGCTACAGTGATCAGTATTACCTGAAGGCGTTGAAGGTTCGGCGTCTGATTCGCAACGATTTCGACGCGGCTCTGCAGAACGTCGACGTGCTGGCCGGGCCGACCTGTCCGACACCGGCATTCAAAATCGGAGAACTCGTGGACGATCCACTGCAGATGTACCTTTCGGACATCTGCACGCTCAGCGCGAACCTTGCCGGCATCCCCGGAGTTTCTGTCCCTGCCGGATTCAGCAGCGACGGCTTGCCGATCGGACTGCAACTTCTGGCCGGTCCGTTCGAAGAAGAGAAGCTACTGCGAGCCGCTCGGATGTTCGAACGCGAAACGGACTGGCATACCAAACGACCAACGATTGGCTCATAGCCTTTTGGAAGGTGTGCCACTGGCTCTGCCAGTGAAAATTCCAAGGGTAAGCAGAACAAGCACTGGCAGAGCCAGTGGCACACATGGAAAAGTGCTCTACACGACGGCAAATCGCTTCCACATTCAAAGCCGAAACAGCAGACGAGAGTCGACATGGAATTTACGCCGATCATCGGACTCGAAGTTCACGTTCAACTTCTGACGAAGTCAAAACTGTTCTGCGGTTGCGCGAACCTTTTCAACCCTGACAACCCCAACGTGCAGACGTGTCCGGTGTGCATCGGCCTGCCAGGTTCGCTGCCGGTGATGAATCAGGAAGCGTTACGACTGTCTCAAAAGACGGCGATGGCGCTGAACCTGAAGCTCGCCAACTTCACCAAGTGGGACCGTAAGCAGTATTACTATCCGGACCTCCCGAAGGCTTATCAGATCAGCCAGTTTGATTTGCCGTTCAGCTACGAAGGCTGGGTCGAGGTTACGCTGCCATCGTCCGGCGAGACAACAAAGGTGCGGCTGATCCGAGCTCACCTGGAAGAAGACGCCGGCAAGAACATGCACGACGAATCCGGCCGCGGTGGCGACAGCAAAGTCGACCTCAACCGAACCGGAACTCCGCTGCTGGAAATTGTTTCGGAACCTGATATTCGATGTGCCGAAGAAGCTCGTGTGTTCCTGGAAGAGCTCCGACTCCTGTTGCGATACATCGAGGTCTCCGACTGCAACATGCAGGAAGGCAGTATGCGCTGCGACGCGAACGTCAACCTGCACGTTCACGAAGACGGAGAAAAAATCCCAACGCCGATCGTCGAAGTTAAAAACCTGAACAGCTTCCGGGGAGTGGAAGCGGCGATCGAGTTCGAAATCAAACGCCAGGTCAAAGCCTGGGAAACCGATCGTCAGCGAATCGGTGACGTGCCGAAGGAAACTCGTGGCTGGGACGCCGATTGTGGACAAACCGTCGCACAGCGCAGCAAAGAAGACGCCGCTGACTATCGGTACTTCCCCGACCCCGACCTGGTTCCGGTGACGACGACCGACGAACAACTCGCAGCTATCCGCGCGACGCTGTGTGTTTTCCCAGCCGATCGCCGGAAAAGTTACGTCAACGACCTTGGGCTTTCGCCCTATGACGCCAGTGTGATTGTCGATCAGGGGCGCGAGTATGCTGACTATTTTGACGAAGTCGCATCGGCCTGCGGTGATGGCAAGCAGGCTGCCAACTGGGTGACTCAGGATGTGCAACGCGAGCTGAATGATCGTAAAGT
>JBLFXD010000655.1:0-4479 GCA_047611045.1 Planctomycetaceae bacterium
GAGCCAGAGAAAACTCGCGGGGCTATCAACGGGTGACGGCTCCGAAACGCCATCCTGGTTGCCAGAATGCGCTGCGGACTCAGCGTTGCCGTCGGGAAGCTTAGACTCCATGCAGCAAGTGTCCACAATCCGGCACAGAATGTACACAGTCCGCGATCACCGAAGTCAGCAGTTGACCATGACTCGTCTTACACCGGAACGTCGAACCACTGAGCCCAGTGCAACGGCAGCTCGCAGAGCAGTTCGATGTCGATTTTCTGCGTCGGATGCTGGACGATCAGCGAGCTCGCATGCAGCGCGATGGCTCGTGGATTATTCCCCTTTGCTCCGCCGTATTTGACGTCTCCCAGAATCGGAAAGCCGCGTGACGCAAACTGCACCCGGATCTGGTGCGAGCGTCCTGTCTTTGGATGAATCTCGACCAACGAATTCCGCTCGTGGCGAGACACGACACGATACTCCAGTGTCGAAAGCTTTGCGCCGGGCGTCCCTTCTCGAACGACGCTCGTTGTATTCGTGTCGCGGTTCTTGAGCAGCCAGTCGGTCAGGATATGAGTCCCCTTCGGCGGTGCGCCATCGATCCACGCGTTGTAGGTTTTGTCGACGCTGCCCCGGCGAAACTGGTCGGATAGCCGGGAGGCCGACTTGCTCGTCCGAGCGTAGAGAGCAACACCCGAAACCGGACGATCGAGGCGGTGCACCACTCCGAGAAAGATATTGCCCGGTTTGTTGTACTTTTCCCGCACCCAACTCTTTGCCTGATCAAGCAGCGTTTCATCGCCAGTTTCGTCGCCAATCATCAGCGCACCGGCAGGCTTGGCAACGGCCAGACAATGATTGTCGTCGTAAATTATCTTGAGAGGTTGATCGTTCACTGGTTACCTGGCCGTCCAGCCGCCGTCGACGGTCACCATGCTTCCGACCATGTAGCTTGCTGCGTCGCTGGCCAGGAAGATCGCGGCGCCCTGAATTTCTTCGAGGGTGCCCCAGCGTTCCATGGCGACCGCTCCGATGATGAATTTCTTCGCTTCTTCGGAATCAGCAATCGGGATATTCATCGGCGTTAGAAACGGTCCTGGGCAGATGGCGTTCACGGCGATGCCGTCATTCGCCAATTCCAGGCCAAGGGCTCGCGTCATCTGAACGACGGCTCCTTTGCTGGTGGCGTAAGGCGTTCTGTTCGCCAGGCCGACCAGTCCTAACGTACTCGCCATGTTGATGATTCGGCCCTTGCCCTGCTTTTTCATGTGCGGAGCGACGGCTCGTGCACACAGCCAGACGCCGTTCACGTTGATGTCCTGAACTTTCTGAAACTCTTCGTAGCTCAATTCATCAATCGGTCCGCGAATGTTGATTCCGGCATTGTTGAAGAGGATGTCGATCTTGCCGAATTCGTCGATCGCTCTGGCAACCATCGCGTCGACGTCTTCCGGGTTTGAAACGTCGGCCTGGATGGCGGCGGTTTTGACTCCGTAACCGGATGCGATTTCGTCAGCCGCGGCTTGAGCTTCGTCAAGGTTGCGACTGACCAGAAGCACGTTCGCTCCCGCTGAAGCCAGTCCCTCTGCCATTGCGGCTCCCAGACCTTTCGAGCCGCCGGTGATGATCGCCGCACGTCCAGTCAGATCAAACAGCTTGATACCGGGAAGCATTTGGAGTCTCCTGTTTCTGGTTCAGTCCGCCAGGCGTTATTCGCCTGCGTTTATGGTGTATTGTCGAATTGTGATGGCCGAACGGTTTCACGAGACGGCCATTGATGGTCACAATTGTGGTCGCCGTTGGCCGTCTGAATTCGTGGACACGACTTCGCAAACAGCCCTCGCGTTCGCGGAAAATAGCCCAGCCGACAGATCAGCACCACCAACCAGGAATCGTAACCGTGTCAATCGACGAGGCTGTACCGCCTGAAGACATTCTGCCCGACGAGGCTGACAGCGAAATCTCTGCACCGGAGGCCGAAGGTGACATTCGCGAGCGGGAGGCTCAAGCGATCAAAGGTCTGCAGACCGCGTACAAACGGATGCGGTCGGAAATTGGCAAGGTCATCATCGGCCAGCAGGACATCGTCGACCAGTTGCTGATTTCGCTGTTCAGCCGCGGTCACTGCCTGCTTGTTGGCGTGCCGGGCCTTGCCAAGACACTGCTCGTCAGCACGGTTTCGCAAATCCTGCAGCTCTCGTTTCGGCGAATTCAATTCACGCCAGACCTGATGCCTTCTGACATAACCGGCACGGACGTTCTGCAGGACGATCCGGAAACCGGTCGCCGCACGTTTCAGTTCATGCAGGGACCGTTGTTTACAAACATTCTATTGGCGGACGAAATCAACCGAACACCGCCGAAGACACAGGCCGCACTACTGGAAGCCATGCAGGAGCGGCACGTTACCGTCGGATCAGCCACTTACCGGTTGCCGCAGCCGTTCTTCGTGCTCGCCACGCAAAACCCGATCGAGCAGGAAGGAACGTACGCGCTCCCCGAAGCACAGCTCGACCGGTTCATGTTTAACATCGTCGTGAAATACCCGTCGGCCGCTGAGGAACTGCGAATCCTTAAACAGACAACCGGAAGCGGCGAACCAGAACTCGAGCCAGCGTTAACCGCCTCGCAGATTCTCGCGTTGCAGGAAGTTGTCCGACGCGTTCCCGTTGCCGAGCACGTTTTTGTTTACGCTCGGGATCTCGTCCGAGCGACTCGGCCAGACGAAGAGGAAGCTCCGAAGTTTGTGCGCGAGTACATCTCCTGGGGAGCCGGTCCCCGAGCCGGGCAGTACCTGATCATCGGAGCGAAAGCACGAGCCATCCTGGAAGGGCGTTTTCACGTCAGCACTGACGATGTCAAATCCGTTGCCCACGCCGTCCTGCGACATCGTATCGTCACGAATTTCCACGCCGACAGCGAGAACGTCGCCCCCGACGACGTCATCGACATGCTGCTGAGAAAGATCCCGATCGCCTCGAACGAGCGTGCGAAAAAAATGCTGGGAAGATAGCTCAACTGAGTTCGACCTGTTTCGAGATAGTCGATACAACCCCGGTCTGGCACGCACAATCCGTGAAACTCAGACCGCAGGCAAACACTCGATGAATCCCTGGCACGACGTCACCCCCGGCATCAACCTTCCCTCCGAATTCCGATCGATCATCGAAATCCCGATGGGTTCGAGCGTCAAGTACGAAATGGACAAAGAAACCGGGCTACTCAAGCTCGACCGAATTCTTTATTCAGCAGTCCACTACCCGGCAAACTACGGATTCATTCCGCAGACCCTCGCCGAAGACGACGACCCGCTCGACGTGCTTGTTCTTTGCCAGGAACCGGTTGCTCCGCGAACCTTGGTCAACTCGCGGGCCATCGGCATGATGACAATGATCGACGGAGGCAAACCGGACCACAAAATCCTCGCCGTCGCCGTCGACGATCCCGAATACAACAGTTTCCACACCGCCAGCGAACTGCCGCCTCACCGGCTGATGATGCTTCGACGTTTTTTCCAGGATTACAAACTGCTCGAAAACAAATCCGTCGAGGTGAATGAGATGCAGGACGCCGAAACGGCCATGCCTGTGATCGACGATTCTCTCAAGCGATACGACATGCAGCGTCGACAGGGCTTCGGTACTGATTATCGGCGCGGCAATTGAACGACCGATCGCCTTGAGAAAGACACCAGTCGACTTTTCGCTGGCGGCGCAGTTGCCGATTCGGCAGCGAACGCGTACGTTGAATTGAGAGAATTCTTCGCTGAATTTGATTTGTGCGCCCCCCTGTCGGCCCATCAGAAGCCCCTCCTCCAACTCGGAGACCGTGTCTAATGCGTTTTCCGCTTTCCCGCCGAGAAATGCTGGCTTCCTCTTCCAGCGGATTCGGGATGCTGGCGCTCGCCGGGCTCTGCTCAGACGTAAAGGCGACTTCGACTGCAACGGCTCCGGTGCAACCGCACTTCCCGGCGAAAGCAAAACGCGTAATCTTTCTCTGCATGCGCGGCGGACCGTCGCACATGGAGTCGTTCGACCATAAGCGGAAACTCAGCGCCGACAACGGAAAGCCCACCGGAAAGAAAGGGCTGAATTATTTCGGCTCGCAATGGAAGTTTTCGCAGCATGGTGAAAGCGGCATCCCGGTTTCGTCGCTATTTCCTCACACCGCCGAAGTGGTCGATGACCTGTGCATTCTTAACGGCATGCACACCGACAATCCCGAACACGGCGCCGCGCTCACGCAGCTCCACACCGGCAGCTTCCTCTTCGAGCGACCGTCAATCGGCTCGTGGGTACTGTACGGCCTCGGAACTGAAAACCGCGACCTGCCAGGATTCGTAACGGTCAAACCGCCCGTGATCCTCGGCGGAGCCCGCAACTACGGCAACGCCTTCCTGCCGTCCGTTTATCAGGGCACGCCAATCGGGACGATGAGCAAAGCTCTGAAACTGGCAACGATCGCCAATACCAAACACCCGACGCTGACGATCGAGAAACA
>JBLFXD010000656.1:0-4464 GCA_047611045.1 Planctomycetaceae bacterium
GTCGGCGTTGGTGTCGAGCCGCTTAAACATTTCGGCCGGGTTGCCCATCTGGCCGGGCCGCCCGCCTGGCTGACCAGCGCCGGCTCGCCGTGTGTTCTGACGTAGCTGCTGAAACTCCTGTAGCGTGAGGGCGTCTTTGTCGAGCTTCTCAAAAGCTGGTGCGAGTCGTTCGGCAAACTGCTCTGGCAATTCGCTTTTCTCAAGCTTGCCGTCTCCGTTCTTGTCGAGCCGTTTGAAAAATGCTGCCGCGTCAATCTGTTGCCCACCGGAATTTCCAGGCCGGCGATCCGCTCCGACTGGATTTCTGCCAGCAGGCGGAGCATCAACTGATTCGGATGTCGCTTTGGCGAATTCGGACTGAGTCAGTTCGCCATTCTTGTCGGCATCACCGAGTCGGACGAGTCGTTCGAAAAAGCGGGTCTGCTTCTCTGAGACTTCGTCCGCGACGATCTTTCCGTCCTTGTTCTTGTCGAGTTGTTTGAACAGGTCGGTGGTCTTATCACCGTCCTGAGCCGTAGCCGCGATCGAGAATGAAAGCACGATTCCTGTCAGCATGCAGAAACGTTTCATCGTTGGATTCCTGATTCGGCGAAAGTATTTTTTGGCAGCGGGAGTTCTCGGCGAGCTTCGTCAATGTTCAAAACGATCTGGTCGCATAGACGTGTCTAAAAACGTCAGTTAGCGCCGTCTTCCGGGCAGAAGACATCGTGCCGGTTTCCCGACGGATGGTAAACCCTGCAACCGATCAGGAGTTTCGCCGGGAAACAATTTCTTCGCGGCCTTTGCGATCTTTTGTTTTACCTGATCTTCGAACAGAAGCTCATGAAGGACGCAAAAGAGGAGCCGGACATCGTCAGGCGACGTTGCCGAGCCGGAAGTATTTGTCGCCGGAGGAAGCCATCTGTTTCAACGAGTCGGTCGCTTCGAACCGTTTGCCGAAGTCCGCAAACTGGTCCAGTCGTTCGACGATCGCACTCGCCCCTTCGGTATCGCACCAGTGAAGAATCCCGCCTTTGAACGGGGGGAAGCCGATGCCCAGCAGCAGGCCGAGGTCAACGTGAGTCGGTTCGGAGACGATGCCGTCTTCGAGGACTCGCGTCGCTTCGAGCAGCATCGGCAGGAACAAGCGGTTGGTGATTTCTTCCTGCGAGAAGGTCTTCGAGCCTGTTCGGTGCTTCTCGAGGAACTCGGTGAAGTCTGGATCCGGAGCGGGTTTACCTTTCGGACCAACGTACTGCCGAAAGCCTTTGCTGGCTTTCTTGCCGAGGCGTCCGGCCTGGACGATGTCCTCCAGCAGCGGGCACATGTCGGCTCGGTCTGAGAAGGCTTCTGAAACGACCTTGCCGGCAAACATCGCGACGTCGGTTCCGACCAGATCGTGCAGAGCGATCGGCCCCATCGGCATCCCGAAGCGCGTGGCCGCTTTGTCGATGTCGTCCATCGACGCGCCTTCGCAGAGTAAAAGCAGCGACTCATTCATGTACGGAAGCAGAACTCGGTTGACCAGAAAACCAGGGCAGTCCTTCATCACGATCGGCGTCTTGCCGATCCGTCGCGCGAGGGCGACCACGGTTTCGACCGTTTCGTCGTCAGTTTTCTCGCCGCGAATGACTTCGACAAGTTGCATTCGATCGACGGGGTAAAAGAAGTGCATGCCGACGAAGCGGCTTGGATTCGGAGCGGACTCGGCCATCCGCGTGATCGAGATCGTTGACGTGTTGCTGGCCAGGATGGCGTCGTCTCGTAGAACCGGTGCGAGTTCGCGGTACGAAGCCGTTTTGAGTTCTTCGTTTTCGGTGATTGCCTCGACGACGACGTCGCAGTCTGAGAACGCCGTTTTCGACGTCGCCGTGCTGAGCAGGCCGAGCATGTTGGACATGTCGCCGTGCGTCGCTCGTCCGATCTTGAGACGCGATTCGATAACCTTCTTTGCGGCGGCCATGCCCCAGCCGAGTCGTTCTTCGCTGATGTCGACCATCGTCGCCGGCACGCCGCGGCGGCAATGAGCGGTGGCGATACCCGCACCCATTTGCCCCGTGCCGAGCACGCCAATGCGGCTGACATCTTTGGGTTTCGACGACGTTCCGCCGAAGCCGGGGTCTTTGCCGACTTGCGTATTCATAAAGAAGACGCCGATGAGGTTCGCGGAGATCGTCGACCCAACCACGTCGAGCGAAACTTCCTGTTCGACTTTGAGGCCATCTTCCAACGACAGGTTCACTCCCTGCTTAATTGCGCTCAAAGCGGCCAGCGGGGCAGGGTACTGGCCTTTGGTTTTGCCTCGCACGCCGCCTTCGGAGACTGCAAACGCGAACGCCATCTGGTCGTGGGTAAGCCCGAGCGGTTGCGATCGCTTCTTACGGTTTTCTTTCCAGAGATCGCCGTCGCGGAGGATGCCGATCACTCGTCGGCCCTCATCGACAAGTTGGTCAGCAGGGACAGCGTCAAAGGCCAGTCCACACCCGACGCACGTTTTTGGATCCTGCGGAGCTCCCGACGTGATCATCGAAATGGCGTGATGAATCCCTGTCAGGCGAGGCAGCCGTTGAGTTCCGCCCCAGCCGGGAATCAGCCCGACGTTGACTTCCGGCAGAGCGATCTTCGTTTTGCCAGCTGACACAATTCGTTCGTCGAACGACAGGATCAGCTCCGTGCCGCCGCCCATGCACGCTCCGTCGACGAGGGCGACCGTTGGGAACGGCAACTTACTGATTCGAGAAAACAGAGCGTGTCCGGCTCCGACTGCTTCGAGCACCTCCTCGCGAGTGGCCGTCGCCAATGCTCCGAGTTCGTTGAGGTCGGCGCCAGCGATGAACTGCCCAGGCTTGCCACTTTGCAGAAGGAGTCCCTGCAGGTCGTCGCGTTTTTCCAAATCATCGACGATGCCGGACAACTCTTCCATCACGACGAGGCCGAGCGTGTTCACTTTCTTGTCCGGAGCGTCAATCGTGAGCAGGCCAATTTTCCCATCCAACTCTTCGAAACAAAACACGTTACTCATGGCGACTCCTTTGCCCGTTGAATTATCACTGTTCGGTGATGCTGCGAATGCTTGATCACGCCGTGTTCGATGAAACCTTGCTTAGTGGCTGCGATCGCCCAACCGATTCGACAATGGCATTTCGAACGGTCTGCAGCCAAAGCCTGGGAATCCATTTGAATTCGCCAACCGGAATCACTCTATACGTTTTCCAGCCGGCGTCGTGAAGGACAGCTTCCATACCGACGGCTGCCGGTCCGTTTGTGGTGTGAATAACGATCGGACAAACGACCGGCTGTGTTGCCAGAAAGTTAGCCACGTCTCGTCCGGAACCGGGATCAATCAACCGGTGGCCGTCGACTGGGATCAGGTCCAGGTCGTGATCCAGAATGATCGCCAGCAGGTTGTCATAATTCTCGCGAAGATGAACGATCGCTTCCCCGGCCGTGATAAAGAAGCGTATGTCGTACTGAGAGAATCGATCGGCCAGAGCATCCTGCATCAATCGCCGGCGTTCGGCGTTGTCTTCGAGAATGACGATCTGCATGGGCTCGGACATGGCGACTGGTGCTTTCAGACGTTAATTCAGAATGCGTGGTCGAGAACCATTGAGCGGGAAGAAGCGGATAACTCCACTAGGCACGAGCAGTCCTGCCTTGCGAAAACATTCAGCGGCTTCGATCAGCCCATCCGGATCGTCGCAAAGGAACGTCCCGGACAGATTCGTCACGTCGAGGATTGTACCATTCTCGACTCTCACGTCACCGGCATATTTCACGGCAGTCGCATTGCCGAGAATTCTGGGATGCCGATGCGGGCCGTCGGGCAGCACCCAGATGTCGTCTTCGGCACTTTGTACGAAGACGTAATTGCCATCACCCAGGTCGGCAGAAACTTTTCGGCTCAGTCGGTGTCGCCGATAAGGCGCCGGATCCAGCGGTTGTTTCATCTCAAATTCGGATCCAAATAGTCCACCGAATCAGCTCATCAGTTCCGGAACGGGCTCGCCGATGCAGAGGCGGATGGGGCGACCGTCGGGGGCGACGTGATGCGTGTCGAGCGGGATGCCGAGTTTGCTGTAAACCGTCGCGGCGATGTCTTCCGGGAAGTATTCCTTGCCGACCGGACGTGCTCCGGTTTCGTCAGTCTTGCCGAGAATCTGCCCGCCCTGGACACCGGCTCCGGCGAAGGTGGCGATGCTGGCCGTTGACCAGTGGTCTCGACCCGCGGCTGAGTTGATGATCGGCGTCCGGCCGAAGTCTGTCAGCCAGACGACGAACGTGTTTTCGAGTAAGCCGCGATCTTCCAGGTCGGTCAGTAGAGCCGGCCATGCCTGATCCAGCGGCGGCAGCAGTTTCTTCAGACCGTTGAAGTTGTCCCGGTGCGTGTCCCAGCCTCCGCTGGTGACGGTCACAAATCGGCAGCCGGATTCGATCATGCGTCGCGCAAGCAAGCAACTCTGACCGAGGTTGTGTCGACCGTAG
>JBLFXD010000657.1:0-4454 GCA_047611045.1 Planctomycetaceae bacterium
AACGCAGAGTCGGCGGATACCGCAATCGCGAAAACTTCAAAACCGCCATCTTCTTCCACTGCGGCGGCCTCGACCTCTACCCACGATAAACCCAGATGGACCCTTCTGAACGCGACCACTAAACCTGACCAGTCCGATGGCTTGATCGTTGATTTCCCGAAGCCAGTCAAACATTCTGTGACTCACTCAAAGTCACCCACACCCGAATCATGACAGGCATAACTCAGATGATCGCTCAAATTTCTCGATGTCAGTTCGTCGCTGGACTTCTCGCAGTCGCCGTTGCTGCATTCACTATTGGGAGTACAAATGCCGCAGCCGCATCGCCGGCACAGGAATTCTACGAAATCCGAATCTACCGGTGCTCGACGGTCGAGAATCAGCAGGTCGTTGTTAAGTTCGTCGAAACCGCTCTGCTGCCCGCATTGAATCGACAGAAGATTGACCGAGTAGGCATCTTCACTCCGACCGGAGAGAAAGCTGACAACTCGGTCTACGTGCTGATCCCGTACCCAACTCTGGACGCTCTCGGCAACTTGAACGCCGCTCTCGCAACAGACGCCGCCTACGAGAAAGCCGCGGCGGACTACTTCGCGATCGAGAAAAAAGAGGCTCCGTATTCGCGCATCGAAAGTCGGCTGATGAAAGCCTTCGCCGGCATGCCGGTCATCGAGCAGCCAGCTTACTCAAAGGAAAAGAAACCCCGCCTGTTCGAACTGCGAACGTACGAAAGCCACAACGCCCACATGGCTCAGCTCAAAGTCGAAATGTTCAACAAGGGCGAAATCGACATCATGAGAGAAGTCGGCCTCGGCCCGATCTTCTTTGGAGAAACGCTGATCTCCAACGACGTGCCCAACCTGACCTACATGCTTTCAGCCGAAAACGAAGAAGCCCACAAGACTCACTGGAAAGGCTTCGGCCCGCACCCCCAATGGAACGTCCTGAAAAAGATGGAACGTTACAAGGGCACGGTCAGCAAAATCATCAGCACCATGCTCGCCCCGACCGAAGGCTCGCAGCTCTGAGCTGATTCCCACCGACCACACGTTGTTCAATGCAGCCTTTGAGATACAAATCAAAGTGTGCCATTGGCTCTGCCAGTGCGAAAGTGCCGGTGTATATCGAATAGGAAACAGCACTGGCAAAGCCAGTGGCACACTCTTCAATGCAAGACAGTCACGGCTGCGAATGTCGCGGCTCGGCCATGCGGAATGTCAGCAGGGCGCCGACGCCGATGATGGCGCTGATGGCCAGGAATATCGGCTGGAAGCCGATGACGTCGATCAGCATTCCGACAAGTGGCGACAGCACAAACGGCACTGCGAAACACAAACCCATTGTGCTGACGTAGCGCGGGTGGTTGGCTCGATCGGTGAGTTCGAGCGTGTAGTTGATAAAGGTTTTCATCGTGACAGGGACCAGGCCCAGAAAGACGAAGGCCAGCCAGAAACACTTGTGACCTTCGTAGATAAAATCGCTGATCAGAAACAAAGCCATCAGCGGCGTCAGTGTGCAGAGAAAAACCTGAATCCGAATCGCGAGCCGGTTTCCGTAGCGGTCGGCGATGATTCCCGATGCCCAACTGAAAACTCCGACAGCGCCATTCTGGGCGATCACCCAGAGCATCAGGTGAAAGCCTTCGTCTTCTTTGGGAATGCGGCTGCGGCCGAATGCCTGAAAATGCGGAAACAGAAACTGCACGGTAATAAACAGCATGGCGACGATGGCGGCTCGGCGGAAAACATGATCGTGCCGAATGATCTCCCACGCGTCCGTGACGGCGTGCTTCGCACTGCGAGCTGTCGACGGGCATTCATTGTCGACGGGTTCTCGCACCGGAAGCGTCAGCAGACTGGCGAGGACAAATCCGGCTCCGGCGAATCCGAAGATCAAGACATAGCCGCTGCCCGGTAGTTGCAGCGGATGTTCCAGCCAGCGTTGCAGCAGGAACCACGCCAGCGTGATCGAGATTATGGATCCGGTGACGCCGGAGACAGCCAGCAAGTGACCTCGCCGATTGGCTCGGATCAGCTTGCCCTGGATCGTGCCCAGAGCCAGTTGGTTCATGCCGCTGACGAAGAAAAACACAACGTAAATGGCCAGAAAAGCGACCGGCATCCAAGCGGGCGATCCGCCATTCACGGGTTCACCCAGCCAGTACCACAGTCCGGCCAACGACAGAAAACACATGCCCATCAGCGTGGACGTCGCTTGGAGAATTCGACGCTTGAGCGGTGCTCGACGCAGCCGATCCGCCAGAAACAACGGCACGACGCTCTGACCAAAGCGATTGAAAACGGGCAGGAATCCTCGCACGAATCCCGAGCCATCGATCACGTCCATGAACCGCGGAATCAGGACGCTCTCGGTCTTGAAAATCCACGAGAATCGCAGCGTCACATTAAACAGTGCGAGCACGATCAGATTGCGAGGCTCGTCGGCGATGACCTGAGGATCGCGCGGCTGATCCGTCGAGCTGCCTTCTGCACTGCTCTGCGAATCGGACACGCTTGCCTTCCAATCAGTAGGTCAGGCTCTGCCTGACGAAGTCTCTCTTGTCTGGGTCCAGCGACTCCGTCAGGCGGAGCCTGACCTACGACAATCAACCGAGGTCCGGGTTGATGTCGACCCAGGCTTTCTTCTCGAAGGATTCCAGACAGGCGTCGGCGATGAATTGCGCCCGTGCTCCGTGATCGAAGCCGGGCAGAGCATCGCGTTCTTCGACGATCGCCGAGACGAATTCCCAGACGAGGTCGTAGCGGAAGACGGTGCTCGGAACTCCTTCGTTGCCAGGCCGCGGACTGCCTTCGATGACCAGGAATTCTTCAGGGACGGGCACCTTCTCCATCGTGCCGCCGTGCTTGCCGATGATCACGTTGTTCGGATCGGTGAGCTGGTACGCGGCCGAACCTTCCGAACCATTGACCTCGGCCCACTCGTAACCGAAGCCGTTGTTGTGGTGACCTTTCATGACGGTGCTGCCTTCCCAGACGCCGGTCGCACCGTTTTCGAACTGGCCGATCAGCGATGACCAGTCATCAACTTCGGACGGCTCGCAGGTTTCTCCGTCGACCGTTTTGTCTCGAGGAGCGAACTGCGCAATGGCTCCGCAGATCGCCTTGATCGGACCCATCAGGTCCATCGAGAAATCGATTCGGTGAATCGTCATGTCGAAAAGGTCGCCAGCTCCGGCGAGGTGTTTGTACTGACGCCAACCCCAGCTTGTTTCCGGCCAGTCGAGGAATCGCTGGCTGCGGAAATGTCGCGGCACGCCGAGCTGTCCCGACTGAACCAGATGCCGCACGTACCTCATCGACGGTGCGAATCGGTACGTGAAGGCGGTCATGTGCCGGACGCCTTTGTCGCGAGCGGCTCGGTACATTTCAGCGGACTCGCCGAAGTTCAGGCCGAGCGGTTTTTCGCACATCACGTGTTTGCCGGCGTTGACGCAGGCGAGTGTTTGCTCGCGATGGACGAAGTTCGGTGTCGCCACGATGACCGCGTCGATGTCCGGGTCGGCGGCGATGTCTTCGTAGTTCGTCGTCGTTTTCGTCGGTCCCCAGTCCTTCTGACGCTGCTCGAGCAGAGCTTCGTTCGGGTCACAAACCGCGACCAGCTCGCAACGAGGGTCGATGTTGATACCGGGAACGTGGTGGTAGTCAGAAACTGCTCCGGCACCAATGATGCCGATTCGTACTTTGTCAGACATGGCGGAGGCTTCTTTGGAGATGCAGAGGTTTTGCGAAAACTCGCAATTGGAAACAGCGGAAGGGTGAGAGGATAGCGATCCCTGTTTCCGTCAGCCACGATCCGGACAACCCACCGAGTATCAGTAGGCTGGAACGAGCGCAGCGCTGTTCCGGCAGGAGTGAGTCTAATATTTTCCGATGCCGGAACAGCGCTGCGCTCGATCCAGCCTACCATCATCATTTCCTGCCTCAGCGGTCAGATTTCTCACAACGGTGGCACGTGACATGAAACAAAGCTCTGGCGATGAGCCTGTTGGATTCTTCGCGAGCCGCTGTGCGAGTTTTCGCTGCGCCTTTCACGGACTCGGTTTCGCGATTCGTTCAGAAATCCACGTCCGCATCCATCTTGTGGCGACGCTGGCGGTCGTCGGCGCCGGCCTCTACTTTGACCTGTCGTCGGCTGAATGGTGCAGCGTCTGTCTGGCAATCGGACTGGTTATTGCCTCTGAGATTCTGAACACGGCGATCGAACGACTGGTCGACATCGTGCAGCCCGAACACGACGTGGCTGCCGGACAAGTCAAAGACATTGCCTCCGCAGCAGCGCTCGTTGCCGCATTGGCGGCTGCGGTCGTCGGAGTTCTGGTCTTCGGGCCTCGCATCCTGAATCTTTGACGCCACACACGAAGAGTAGGGTATGTCAAGCGCAGCGCCGGCGTGCCAATCTGGATGCCAATGGGAAGATTGGCACGCCGGCGCTGC
>JBLFXD010000658.1:0-4440 GCA_047611045.1 Planctomycetaceae bacterium
ACTTCGGCCGTCGGCAGAAATCGAGGGACGATGTTCGTCGGCCTGGCCGAACGTCAGTTGCCGTGCGGTCGCCATGTCGACGCGGCCGTCTTTCAACGGGACGTGCCACAGGTCGTAGAAGGCTCCGCCGAGATCCGTCGCGACGATGAGTGCTCGATCGTCGTCCTGCCAGCAGAGGTCGTGGATTCGTGCGGGAAACTCGCCGAGTTCCGTTGACGGCGAGCCGTCGGACGGCTGCGAGACGAGCGTAACGAACGGGCCGTTGTTGCCGCCTTGCTCGTCGTCCTTATCTCGCGTGACTGTGTAGGCGACTCGGTCGCCTTTGCGTGAGAGAGCAAACCTCGACCAGCGAGGTGGCGTCACCAGCTTGGTTGCTTCAGCGGTTTCGATGTTAAACCAGCCGAGGCCAATTTCTTTTCCGTCGACTTGAAAGACGCTCAGAATGCGTTGCCCGTCGGGGTGGAATTCCATCTTGTAATAAATGACCGAGCCGCGCACGATCGCCCGCCCCGGCAGCTTGATGGGCAATCCGGATTCGGCATCGATGACGTGCAACAATCCGCCCGCCCACTGAGGAGACCTCGCGAAGGCGATGCGTTTTCCGTCGGGTGACCACACCGGTTCCATGTCGAAGCCTGCCGCCGTCGTCAGCCGCTTCATAACTCCGCCGTTGGCCGGAAGTCTCCAGATCGCTCCCTGATAGTTGAGTGCGATCGATTCTCCGTTCGGCGAAAGACGAGGCTGCAACGCTCCGAATGCGGCCGGCAGCGGCTTCGTCGGAACGGGAGAGTGCTCCGCCGAAGGTTGAGAGTCTCGCTGCAAAAGCAGAGCGGCCATGAGGGTCAGAAACGTTGCCGCGAGAATACTGAGCGATCGCATACGAGCCTCCCGGAAATCACCAATAGAGTACTTCTTGACGCACCGCTTCCAACGACAACTGCCACAAGGATGCGTTAAGACGCACCGTGCAGTCTGAAGTCGATAAGTTGACGAGACCGGGCTGAGGATTCCAGTTCAGCGAGTGCAGTGTTACGGTGAGCTTCCCTCAGAATTCTTTTCAGGAGCCAGCCATGAAACAATCATTCTCAACAGTTTTCATTTCTCTGCTGACGATCGCTTGTTCAACCTGCTCAGCTCAGGACGACTTCACGAAGACGACGGCTGTTTATAAGCAGGTGGGCGAGCTGAAGATTCTCGCTGATGTTTATCGCCCGGAAACCGAAGAGGTTCTGCCGGTCGTTGTGTGGATTCACGGCGGAGCTTTGATCATGGGGCATCGTGAAGGGATCAGCGGGCGGGTTCGGAAGTGGGCGAAGGAGAATGGCTGCGCTTTGGTGTCGATCGATTATCGACTCGCTCCTGAAACGAAAGTGCCGGCGATCATCGAAGATCTGGAAGACGCGTTTCGATGGATTCGCGGCAAGGGAGCGAAGCAGTTCCACCTTGATGCGAAACGTGTCGCCGTGACGGGTGGCTCGGCAGGCGGTTACATGACGATGACGGCGGGGTATCGAGTGAAGCCGCGGGTGCAGGTGCTGCTTTCGTTCTGGGGGTACGGCGACCTGGTCGGCGATTGGTACAGCAAACCGAGTCCGCACCCGCGCCACAACGCCCGAAAGATCAGCGAAGTAGAAGCGTGGAAGCAGATCGACGGAACGGTGATCTCAGACTCACGTGACCGCAAGGGCGATGGCGGCATCTTCTATCAGTACTCGCGGCAGACCGGGCTTTTTCCGAATGTCATCAGCGGTTGGGACCCTCACAAGAATCCGGAAAAGTTCTACCCGTACATGGCCGTCAAAAACGTCACGAGCGACTACCCACCGACGGCGATGATCCACGGGACGGTCGACACCGACGTGCCTTACGTCCTGTCGACAATGATGGCGGATGAGTTCAAGAAGCACTCAGTCCCGCACGTCATGCTGACCGTCCCAAACGGCGAACACGGCCTCGGCGGCGGCGATCCGAAAGTCATCGAAGACGTCAACCGTCGCGGCTTCGAGTTCCTGGGTAGGCACTTGCTGGGGCGGTGAGGTGATGTCGATTCTGGAAGCCCCGCAGAATTACGGTGTCGTCCGTCTAATGCCACGTCTGTTCGGCCCTTAGCGAACGATTAACAAATTAATCGTGCAGTTGACAACAGACGAGTGCTCGGTTGCACGAATTACGCTTTCAGCGTACGGAATTGAGATTCTTCCCGGTCCTGGGGTGGCGCTTCGCTGACCCCAGGCTATTGGGTCAAACGCCTGCGGCGTAATCAGTTCAGCCAGCGAAAAGCCGATGGCTGAGCGTACGATTGATTTCTGGGCCGGTCCTTAGCGAAAAATGCGGTCTTTCAGCGTTTTGTAGCTTTTGCTATAACTCGGGTTTAGGACCGGGGGCACGGTGTGTTGGCTCGCCGGCTGAATTGGGGGAGTTTGCCTGGATGATCGGGGACCGATCAGGGCGAACAGTTTGTCGGGAAAGGATTCCCATGCAGAATATCTGGAAGATTGTCTCGCTGGCCGGTGTTGTCGGTATTTGTTTTCTGATCGCTCTGATGGCTCAGAACGGGCTTCAGAATGGTCAACAAGCCGCTGGAACCGGAGATCCGGCAACGGATCCTTTTACGGACCCGAGCGAACCTGCATCGGGCAGGATCGAATGGCCTGCTCCGGGAGTCGCTGACGGCACGCAAACGGAGCCGGAGTTAGCTCAGAACGAGCCACCCGTCAGTGACGAGCCGATCATCGCCCCGTTCGCGACTGAGTTTTCGGGAGCATCGTTCGCTCAGGATGAGCCGCCGTCGTTCCCGGAAAGTTCGACCATCGAAGTTGAACGTCCGGCGTTCCTTGAAATTCCAGAGCCTGCCGAAACGAATCTCGCGGCCAGCGACCCGTTTGCTCTGGAACTGCCGGAAGCGTTTGATCCAGTTGACCTCGGCCCCGAACCGTTCTCAGCGCCGCCTGCCGAGTCTGGTATTGATGTGCGGGCGCTCGCTCTTGAGTACATGCAAAAGTCTTACCAGGCGATTGACGCTGCTGAGCTGCAGTTCGCTCGTGACAAGGCAGTCGCCGCCGGCGAGATGGATGTTGCGTGGGGACCGTTGGAAGAGTCGCCGACGATGCTGATCGCGAGGATCGATAACATGATCAAAGCGGCGGAGTTTGCGAATATCGCTGTGGCATCGCCGGAACCGGAGCCGTTTCCTGGCAGCATTCTGCCGGTGTCTGGCGAGGAGCTATTCCCTGCTGAAGAATCAGCTCCCGCGCTGGTAACAGACTTCGGACCTGACCCGTTTGCAGACACAACACCGGAAACGTCGGACCCGTTACCGACAATTAATCTTCCAGCTCTGGGTGAACCGGCACCGTTCGAACCATTCGCTGCCGCAGAGCCGGAGTCTGAAACACTCGTCAGTCTGCCCGCTCTGAACGAGCCGATTGGCGAACCGTTTCCGACGATCGCAGAACCGGAGCTGGCTGAGCCAGACCTTGCCGCACCGATCGAAGAACCGGCTGCCATTGCCCTGGCAGCCGAGCCGGCAACTAACTCAGCAACGGCCGAAAAGCCTGACGTGACGATTCGCAAGGTCGCACCGGCCGAAGCCACGATCGGCGAGCCACTCATTTACTCGATCGAGATTTCAAACAACGGCGAGACCAACGCCTCAGAGGTCATCGTCGAAGACCGAATTCCGACCGGCTGCAAACTTGTCGGAACTATTCCACAGGCCGAGCTGATTGGTTCGAAGATTCTTTGGAGACTCGGACGCCTGCCGGCCAAGTCGGATCAGAAACTTCTGATCAAAGTCATCCCGCTGGAAGAAGGCGAAATCGGCAGCGTGGCGACGGTCAACTTTGTTGCGGAAGTTTCGACGAGCACTTCGGTTCGATCGGCCGCGAAACCCGAGATCAAGCTGGAAGTCACGAATCGCGGAACGGCCAAAGTTGGCGAGAATGTTCTGTTTCGATTCCGAGTGGCCAATGAAGGAAACGCCGACGCTCAGAATGTCAGTCTCCAGGACATCGTCCCGATCGGGTTCGAGCATCCGGCCGGCAAGGACGTCACTTACGAAATCGGCGATCTCGCAGCGGGAACGGCCAAAGACATTGAACTTGAGCTGACGGCGGTCAAACCCGGAAAGCATATCAACCGCGCGATCGTGAAGTCTGGTAAGGATTCGAAAGTTGAAACGGCCGCAGCCGTCGAAGTCGTTGAGGCAAAGGGGCTGACGATTCAGTCGCCGGAGTCGCGACCTCAGCCAGTTGGTCAGAAGACGAGTCACGACATTCGCGTTACGAACGAATCTTCTCAGCCGATCAGCGGCTCAGCCGTGAACGTGATCCTGCCTCAGGAACTTCAGTTTGTCTCGGCGTCTGACAGCGGATCGTTCAGCAAAGCGTCTAACTCGATTCGCTGGAATCTGCCTGCTGTTCAGCCGGGAGAAACAGTCAC
>JBLFXD010000659.1:0-4439 GCA_047611045.1 Planctomycetaceae bacterium
ATCGAACCGGCGGACCGATCGGCCAGTTCGTGTTTCAAAACGCGGCTCACGGCATCATCAGCAGCGACCGGAAGACCGTCTACTTCCTGGAAGACGATCCTGTCTTCACGTTAGGCAGAACGAGCATCCGTCGCGCTGCGGGAGGCAACGCTTCGCCACGACCGGAGTCGACAACATCCAACCGGTTGAAAGCGTACGACCTGGAAACCGGAGAGCCCGCGTGGCAAATCGGCGGCCCCGATACCAGCGAACCGTTTGCGCCGAAACTGGCCGGCTGGTTCTTTCTGGGAGCTCCACTCCCTGATCGAGGCGACCTGTTCATCGTCGGGCAGAAAGAAAATGCGATCAGACTCTTCTGCCTGGATCCTGATTCCGGCTCGGCAAGATGGTCGCAGCAACTCGCGTTCGCTGAAGAGGGCCTCGAACGAAACCTCAACAGACGGCTATGGTCCGCGCAGCTGGCGACCGCTCACGGAATTGTCGTCTGCCCAACGACCGTTGGCTGGTTGGTCGGAGTCGATCGATCGACGGGAACGATCGTCTGGACGCACCGATATTCCGAACGAAAACCTGTCGGCCGAATCGGAAGCCCCCGTTTGTTTCGAGGAAACCAACGCGGCATTCAACTGGCCAACGAATCGATCGGCGAGACGTGGATCCCGTCGGCTCCGATCATCATGGGTGACCGAGTCGTTTACGCACCGTCCGAGCCGCGAGACGAGTCCGACGCCACAACTCGCTTCCTGGATTGCGTCAATGTTTTCACGGGAGAACGAATCTGGTCGCTGCCTCGCGAACAAGCCCTCGCCGTCGCCGGAGCCTCTCACGGTCGTGCCGTCGTGACCTGGCCGAGTTCGATTGCGATTCTCAACTCCGACGGTACGACACAGGCAGAAATCGAATTCGACGCTGATGACGGTCTGCCCTGTGGTCGCGGCGTCGTTGCCAACGATTCTTTCTGGTTGCCGTTGCAGAAGAATGTTCTGCTGCGCTTCGATCTTGAGCAGGCAACGCTGGCAGAACGAATCGAAGTGGCCTCGGGATATCCGGCTTTGGGCAATCTCGCCTTTTACCAGGGCCTGCTGATTTCTCACGCCGCTGCAGGCATCACTGCGTGGGAACTGGAAGAAAATCTGGGCGCTCGACTCGCCACAATTCGATCGTCCGGTGACACTGGCAAGGCGGACATCGTCGAAGCTCAACTCGCGCTCTCGCGAAAACAATACTCAGCCGCGATCGAGCTCCTACTGCCACAACTTGCGACCAACTCGGACACGATGCTGCACCAGTCAATTCTCACGCTGCTCATGCAGGCCGCCACAGGCCAGGTCAAAACGAAACCGGATCAGGCACTCGCCCTACTGGATCAAGTGGAGCCTCTGTTCGAAGCAACCGGTGTGGAAGGAGCAGCGTTCGAACTCCAGCGTCGGCAACTCGAAATCGAATCACTTCTCGAATCGAACCGCCCGACCGCCGCTTTTGAACAACTTCTCGATTTGACGACGGAGTCATCAGTCGGCGTTATCAAACGATTCGACGACGACCGAATCGAAGTTGATATCGACGCCTGGCTGCCTCGCCGCTTCCAGTCGGTCTGGATCCGCCTGTCGGCCGCCGAGCAAACTCGCATGACCGGCCGAATCAACCAGCTCTTCAAGCAACTTGACCAGCCGGAAACTTCGGCCTCAGATCAGGCACGTCTCGCCACACTCTTCAGTTTTCATCCGGGCTCGCTGAAACTCGCCCGACAACTGGCCGACGAAGCAATCGCCGCTCAGCTTTTTGCCGATGCCGAGCACTGGCTCGATCAGATCACGGCTTCAGCCGCGCCGCCTCAAAGCGCCGAAGCGATGCTCAACCGATTGCGACTGAGAAGTGAACTCGCCATCGCCGATCCAGACACGCGGGATCTGGCGAGTCAGCTTCAGTCCAGTTTTGCATCCACAACACTTCCCGACGGCACCGGCGTCTCGGCTGCGCTAAAGCCACTCCTGGCAAAGCTCGGCAAATCGTCACAGACGATGTCGTCCGATTGGGGAAAGATTAGCCTGACCGCAACTCGGTCGGCGGCGACGGCACAGCCCAACAGGAGTCCTCGTCTGGTCGCCGACCGTCCTTCCAACAAGTATCGTATTGAAACTCACAACTCGGGTTCAGACTCGAACCGACTAAGTTTCTTCGACCGACAGTCTGGCGACCTGTTCTGGACGGTCTCACTTCGCTCGAACACTGGCTCAGAGACGGGCAGCAATCAGAGTTTGACCGTTTATCAGACGGGACAACTTTATGCCGTCCTGAGTCGCGGCGTGTTAAACATGCTGTCACTTCCCGAACGACGCGTTTTGTGGACGCAGCCGGTCGAAGGGCTCGACAACGCTCGCCGGAGTGCCGTTAGACGCGGGCGACCACTGGAAGACGTCGAAGAGTGGATGCTTCGCCGCCGTCCGGGCTCGATGGACGCCGTGCCGGTCGTCAATTCAAGCTACGTGTGCAGTCGCGCTTCGCGGTCGCTTGCGGTTTTCGATTCGCGGACCGGCCAACTGCGATGGCGACTGGAACCACTGGAAAGAAGCCTGCGTGTCCTTGGAACACGCAACCATGTCTTCCTGACACGACCAAATGGCACGATCTCGGCAGCTCACAATGCAACTGATGGACAGCCGATCGATCCGGATCTGTTTCAAGCAGAACTGCCCGAGTCCGCAGCCCTTGTCAAAGTTGACGAACACTCGATTGTCACAATCTCGCAGTCCACTCCGGAAGTCGAAAAAAGCGGCAACAACAACTCACTCGAACCTGACCCGGTCGTCACGCTCGGAGCCATCGACCCCGTAACGCGGAAGAAGCTCTGGAGCCATGAGTTCTCGTCGAAAATCAAAGTCAGGATGATCTCCAACGATCAGTTGGCAATCCTGGCGAGGTTTGGTCGCATCAAGGTGTTGAACTTTCGGACCGGTGCGCTGACGGAGTTCGAAAAAATCCCAACGCGACTCCGACTTGGTAGTCCCGAATTCTCAATCTTTTCGGACGGCCAAATTCTGTACGTTGTCCTCACGCGTGACACGTTGCCGGACGCCAGTAAGCCGAGCCTGCCAAGCATGCTGCTCAACGGCACTGTCATCGCTTTCGACGAGGAGACCGGCAAAGAGTTGTGGGCTCAGGAAATGTCCGGGCAATACTTGATTCTGGAACGACTCGATCAGCTGCCATTCCTGATCACGACCAGCTATCGCCGGAACTTTATTCTTAAGCCTCCCGACATCCGCCGCATCACGGTGCTCGACAAACGCGACGGCAGTTTATTGCTCGACACAAAAGACGAGCCCGGCGAAGCAGGTTTTCATTCGATGATCATCGACACCGACGGCCGTCACGTCGATCTGATCTCGAACGCCGAACGTCTCCGCCTGAAGGCGACGCCCATCGCGAATTAGGCAAACGGCTGCGAAAAGTTCTCCAAACTGCAAGGATTTCCGGTCGACTGGCGATCCGAAATGCGGAACCTCTGGTTTACGGCACCTTCGGACGTCCATTCAGAAACCAGAATCCAGAGAACCAACCGTGTCTGACACTCCAGCCGTTTCGGTCACCGAGCTCAAGAAAACTTATCGGAGCGGACTGTTCCGCCGCCGAAAAGTCGAAGCGCTGCAGGGCGTTTCTTTCGACGTGGAACCCGGAGAGATCTTCGGACTGCTCGGCCCCAACGGAGCCGGCAAGACGACACTGATCAAAGTTCTTCTCGGACTCGTCAAGCGTTCCGACGGTCGCGCAAAGGTGCTTGACCTGCCAGCCGGCGATCGCCGAGGCCGGATGCGGATCGGTTATCTGCCAGAGAATCATCGAATTCCTCGGCACCTGACCGGAAACACGGCCCTTGAATATTACGGCCAGCTCAGCCACATGCCGCTCGGTGAAATCCGCAGGAAACGTGGCGAGTTACTGGCCTCAGTCGGCCTGGGAAAGTGGGGCACGACCACGGTCGCCAATTATTCGAAAGGAATGCTCCAGCGATTGGGCCTCGCGCAGGCGATGCTGCACGACCCCGAGCTGCTGATCCTGGACGAACCCACCGACGGCGTCGATCCGGTCGGTCGAGCGGGAATTCGCGACACGCTCTTCTGGCTGAAAGATCGCGGTAAGACGGTCTTCCTGAACAGTCACCTGCTGCAGGAACTGGAACTCGTCTGCGACCGCGTCGCCATTCTGCAAAAAGGTTTGCTGCGACACGTCGGCCCGATTCACGAACTCACTCAAGCGACTTCGTCAGGAGTGACGTTTCGACTGGCCGCTGATCAACAAGGAATCCAACCAGCACTCGACCTTCTTGAAGCTGCTGGAGTCACCCACCGACGCACGGACGAGGGCGCACTCAGCTACGTGATTATCGACTCGGTAGAGCAGTCGAGCATCGACCAGACAGTCGACACGTTTCGCCAGGC
>JBLFXD010000660.1:0-4417 GCA_047611045.1 Planctomycetaceae bacterium
TCCTGTCCCCCGGGCGATGGCAACTTTCTCACAGAAGTCACGGAGCGACTTCATGGCTGATGCGAACAACGCTGGTGACAACCTCTCCGCAGGTTCAGTCACAGAAGCTGTCACAAAACCTTACCGCGAATTGACGCTCGCGGCCGTCCTGCTGGGAATCGGGCAGGGCATCACGCTGAACCTGGCATTCGTGTACGTCGCCCTGAAGCTGGGGTTCGGGATTGGTGGATCGACCGTCGCGGCCATTATGGGTTACGCGTTGCTGCGAGGTGTCCTGCGCACGGGCACGATGGTTGAAAACAACATCAACCAGACGATCGCGTCAGGCATCAACACCGCCGGCAGCGGAATCGTTTTCACGGTGCCGGCGCTTTATCTGATCGACCCAAACCTGGTCCACTTTCTGCCGCTGTCGATTGCTGGCATCGCCGGAGCCGTGCTCGGCGTCGTCGTGATTATTCCGCTGCGCAAGCAGATGATCGAAATGGAACGCCTGCGATTCCCGTCGGGAGTCGCCACCGCCACCATCATCCGCGCAGGATCGTCGGGAGCGGAGAAAGCAAAGCTGCTGGCAATCGGCGTCGTGATCAGCGCGGCCTTCAAGTGCTTCATGATTGCCGAAGTTCTGGAACCTGCGGTCGTCGTGTCATTGACGGCGGTCGAGCTGAAGGAGATCACGGCCGAGGCAACCAGAATCGTCGCGACAGCCGCCGAGCCAGCGCCGGGAGAATCCGCGGTCACGCTCGCGGATGTTGAGAATCGATTAAAGAAACAGAAGCTGCATGCCAGGCAGGCTGCAGAGCGAAAGAAGCTGGTCACAACACGCGGATGGGGCGTCCTGGGTGAAGAGTTTCACTTCGACTTCAGGAAGATACCCATCTATTGCTCGCCCGTGATTTACCTTTCCCTGATGAATATCGCCGCCGGGCTTCTGGCTGGCAGAGGCGGGCTTCCGTTTTTCGCCGGCGGACTGCTTTCCTGGTGGGTGATTGCTCCAATCGCTGTCGACAGTGGCTGGATGCCGACGGGTGCTCCTGAGGCGGACTACCCCGGGATCCTTTTCGGAAAGATGCTTCGACCGCTGGGGATCGGAACGTTGATCGGTGGCGCTTTGATGGGGGTTGTGATGGCGTTCCCCGCGATCAAAAGCGCCTTTCGATCGCTGGCGGCGGCGACAAAGACGTCGTCGTCCGGAAGTAAAATCGGCCGTGACGAGCTGACGCTGGTGCCGCTGGTTGGTGGTCTGATTGTCGGCGTCACGCTGCTGTTTATCGCGTCGCTGCTTTCGCCGGGCGTCAGCGTCTGGCAGGCGGTGATGTCCGCGGTCGTGGGAACGGTCTGGGCCGGTCTGGCCGCGTTGATCGTTGCTCAGGCATCCGGCATGACGGACATTCAACCCATGTCGGGCATGTCGCTGATCTCCGTCACGCTGATGCTGGTGCTGCTCGGCGGAAACGCTCCCGGAGCACTGGTGGTCGGCGTCGCGGTCTGCGTCGCCATCGGTCAGGGAGCCGACATGATGCAGGACCTGAAGACCGGCTTTCTGGTCGGCGCCCGTCCGATCCGACAGCAGATGGTCCAGTTCGGCGTCACCTGGATGGGAGCGTTAATCGCCCTGTGGGCCGTTGACCTGTTGTGGCACGCTCAGGCGATCCCGGCAGTAGACTCTGCCGCCACCGTTGCTTCGGCGACTGAGGACGGTGCGACTGCGAGTGGTGCGAAAGTGACTCGACCGGCCACGGGTGGCGGATTCGGCCCGGACTCAAAGTTGCCTGCCCCGCAGGGAACGGCCCTTGCCGAAATCATCAAGTCGATCTCCGGCGAAATGAACCCGGACGCGGATTCATCTTCGAAAAACAAATCCAGCGCGATTCCTGTCGACAAGTATGCGATGGGAACCGTTGTCGGAGTTCTGCTGGGGGCCGCCCCGATGGCGGGACTCGGCGTTCTTGTCGGACTCGCCATGTACCTGCCGTTTTCGATCACGCTGGGTTATGGCTGCGGCTGCCTGCTGCAGATGATGATTCAAAAGGTGAAGGGCGTTTCATTCTGCGAGAATCGCCTGGTGCCACTGGCAGCGGGCTTAATTGTGGGCGAGGCATTAACAGGAATGGGTCACGCCATGTTCTCCGTTTTGTTTCCCTCCGCTTAGGAGCGTGTTCGAAACCTGCCTGAAAGAGTTCAGTCATGAAGACAGCCGGTTTTTTGATTTTTGTCGTCGGTATCATCATCGCCATTTCCGCAGGGGCGAAGTTGCCGGCCGAGGCTGCTGCCGACGGTGCGTCGTCATCGCGGTTTCCGGATACGCTCGGAGCCTTTGTCGGTGGAGCGGTCGTGTGCGTCGTCGGCCTGACGCTCTGGTGGAAGGTCGTGCTGGCAGAACGTCAGGCCGCACGCTCCGCGGCTGGCGGAGACGGCTCAGCAGCCAACCCGGTGACCATCCTTGAGCAGTTGCAGCAGAGTCTGAATTCAGTACTCAACGATCTGGATTCGCTCGCCGAACCGGACCTGCAGCTCCGAGTGGACGCGGCGATCGACAATCACGTCACACCGCTGGCGGAGTCTCGTCACCAAATCATCGACCGCTTCGGCATGTCACACGGTGCCGAAATCCTCGTCGCCACGGCGTACGGTGAGCGTATGCTGAATCGAGTCTGGTCGGCCGCCGCCGATGGTTACCTCGACGAGGCACGCTCATCGTTCCGCGAAGCGTCGAGCGCATTCGACGAAGCGGCGGTCATGATGAGTTCGGCTGACTCTGCCACGTAAGGTTCTGCGGGCATTGTTCGCTATCAGAATTTGCGGTGACGTTTTCAAAACGCGACCGCTCACGCCATCATCAACAGAATCACTCAGCATCAAATTCGGGAGTTCAACATGTCAGACGGACTGAATCGCAGACAGTTTGTAAAAGGAGCGGCGGGGGCCGCAGCAGCCGGATATGTCGTGAAGACGGGAGTCGCGCTCGCGCAGGACGCTCCCAGTGCTCGTGTCCGAGTTGGAGTCATGGGGCTCAGCCGGGGTAAAGCTCTGGCGTTGACGTTTGGCGGACGAACCGGCGTCGAAGTCGCCTGCGCCGCAGACGTCGACATCAACCGAGCGAAGGCTGGCGGAGAGGCCGTCGTAAAAGCCGGCGGCAAGGCTCCTGAAGTCGTGCAGGACTTCCGCCGGATTCTCGACAACAAAGACATCGACGCGCTGGTAGTCGCCGCTCCGAATCACTGGCACGCTCCGGCGACGATCCTCGGCTGCGCAGCCGGCAAGCACGTCTACGTCGAAAAGCCCTGCAGTCACAATCCGCGCGAAGGCGAGTTGATGATCCAGGCGGCTCGCAAGCACAACCGAGCCGTGCAGATGGGCACGCAGCGTCGCAGTTCGCCGTCCATCACCGAAGCCATGCAGCTTCTGTGGGACGGAGAAATCGGCCGCGTCTACCACGCAAATTCATGGTACGGCAACGCTCGAGGTCCCATCGGCAAAGGTCTGGCCGCTCCGGTTCCGGACTTTCTGCAGTATGACCAGTGGCAGGGTCCGGCTCCGCGAGTCGCCTATTACGACAACCGCATTCACTACAACTGGCACTGGTTCTGGCACTGGGGCAACGGTGAACTCGGCAACAACGGAATCCACGCGCTGGACCTCTGCCGCTGGGGCCTGCAGGTCGATTATCCCACCCGGGTCGTCTCAGCCGGCGGCCGTTACCGCTTCGACGATGACCAGCAGACGCCGGACACTCACAACGTCGCGTTCGAGTTCGAAGGCAAGAAGTCGATGGCCTGGGACGGTATGAGCTGCAACCGGCACCGCAACGATTTCGTAACCTTCTACGGCGAAGACGGAGCCATGTCGATCGACGGCGGCGGCAACTGCACCTTCTACGACGGCGCGACCGATAAGGTGAAGAAAGAAGTCAACGGCAACAAAGGAGACGTCGAGCACATCGACAACTTCGTCGCCGCCATCCGCAACGACAAACCGCTCGACCTGAACCAGGAAATCCTCTCCGGCCACAAGAGTACGCTGCTCTGCCACCTGGGCAACATCGCCCACCGCACCGGCCGAAACCTGACCTGCAGCACCGAAGACGGCCACATCATCGGCGACGACAAAGCCATGAAACTCTGGCAACGAGAATACGAACCCGGCTGGGAACCGGTGGTGTAGTTGCAGATGGAAAGACCATAGAACGACACTGCGTCAACAAAAATGGGTGGCACTGGTTGCTCGCAACCAGTGTCGCGAAGCGACCAGAGGAAACCGAAGTCGACCTCCCTCACCTCTTGCGGCTGCGCCGCCCCGGTTGCAAGCAACCGGGGCCGTAGCCGTCCTATCTTGAGATTGTAATCTGGGCCAGACGCAGCGAGGGGAATCAGTTATCAGTCGCGGATGGACGGAAAGGCGACGACAGAAACCGGTC
>JBLFXD010000661.1:0-4414 GCA_047611045.1 Planctomycetaceae bacterium
CCCGAGCTGCTCGACCCCCTCAGCAGCGGTCGCGTGGTCGAGTCCAGCATGCTCATCTGGCAAAGCTATTGGTGGTTTGCCGCGATGATTTTGTTACTGGCAGTTGAATGGATACTTCGAAAGCGAGCAGGTTTGTTGTGAGAATTACGTCGAAAAGATGTTCCCGATTGGAACGGTCCTGAAATATAGGAACGGTCCTGAAATAAGTTCCCGATACAAGCACGAATCGCTAGTTTGAAGTTGCACAATTTTGAGGCCCAGTGTGGCTGAAAGCCACTATTCACCGTAGCCTGGGGCACCGCCCCAGGATTCCGTTTCGTTACGAATTCCATCGGCCGAAGGCCATAATCACTCACATCGCTGCGGGTCGTGAATATGGCCTTCGGCCAAAAGGGCCTTGTTTTTCCGACTCTCTGGGGGCGATGCCCCAGGCTACGGTGAAGATGGCCTTCGGCCAAATTTGCTGTGGTCCGAAAGTGTGCAACTTCAAAAAGCGAAAGCGGGTAACTCGTGGGGATCCACTCAAGTGAATCCGTGAGCATCCGAAGGATTCACTCGCTCGCGCTTCGTGCTGGTACGACATTTCAAACTGGATTCAACATTTGCATTCTCTACCGAGGCCACGATGAGCCATCATCTTGATCCACTGGTTTCCCGAAAACTGCAGCAGTTTCAGGGCCGTCGACGGCGACTGATTTTCACGCGGGGGCTGAGTGCGGGGTTGCTTGCATTTGTCCTCGGTATGGCCGCTGTGGCTTTGTTTGACTGGTACTGGCTGCTTGCCGACACCACTCGCTGGTACATGAGTATCGCCGTCTATGTCGGAGTGGTCCTCGCCGTCTGGCTGACAGGATTACGCGGTCTGATTCGCCGTCCGGATCGCGAAGAAATCGCCGAGCAGATGGAACTGACCGAACCCGAGTTGCGAGAGAATCTGCTTTCAGCCGTTGAACTCGCGACGGACGATCCGTCAGCCATTCACGACAGCCCCGTCTTCCGCAACCTGGTCCAAGGGAAAGTCGCCGAGCAGATGACTCGAGTGCGCGTTCCCAATCTGTTGCCGTTTCGACTGGTCGGCTCATGGGTCCTCGCTGCGCTGGTCGTCGTTGGGGTTGTCGGGTGGTTGTTGACTTCGGGAGACCAGCGGCTTCAGCAACTGGCCGTCCGCGCGGTCTTGCCCGGTGCCAACATCGCACGGGTTTCACGCATTCACGTAAAAGTACTCGAGCCGACCCCGCATTCGCTCATGCTGGCCGAAGACGAAACCGTGGCGGTTGTGGTCGACGTGACAGGCGGGAACTTCGATGAGGTGACGCTTGAAACAAAAACGCCGACGCAAGGCACCGTCCGGCACACGATGCGTGGCATGACCGCGAGCGAATTCGCCGCCAACATTCTGGTCGGCGAGGAATCGGTCGAGTACCGCATTCTCGCGGGGGATGCGATTACGCAGCGGTTCCGTATTGAATCCCGCGCCCGCCCGCACGTTCTGGCCTTTCACAAGACGTATCGGTTTCCCGAGTACGCCCAGCTCGACGACGAGACCGTCACCGAGGCACATGGTGACCTGCTGGTGCTCGAAGGAACCGAAAGCGAATTGATTCTTGAACTGGATCAGGAGGTTTCGTCCGCTGAGCTGCGCATCGCTCCCTCCGATTCCGAAGAGGTACAGGTGGTGCCGCTCGCGCGTGTCACTGATCGGAAGAGGTCAGCTCAGAAGAGGTCAGCTCAGAAGAATTCAGCCGGTGCTGTGCAGTGGATGGCGAAGGTGCCGGTGTCGGCAGCGGGTATCTACAAGGTGCATCTGGTCTCGAAAGAGACCGGGTTCGAAAACATCTTCAGTCCGAAGTACGAAATCAGACCGCTTCCCGACCTGATCCCGAAGGCCGGTTTCGTAAATCAGCAGGAACCAACCCTGCTGCTTCCACCGAACGATATTCTCGCTCTCCAGGGGATGGCGGAAGATGACCTGCCGGTGGTGAGCCTCGAACAACAGATCTCAGTGAATGGTCGCGAGTGGCAGTCGGTATCGCTCGATGCGCAGCCGTCAGAAGAAACCGAAGGTCGTCGCGTGGCGGCTGCCTGGGATTGGGACCTGCTCGGCTACAAACTCAAGACCGGCGATCAGGTGTTGACGAAGCTGGTGGCGACCGATCGCAAAGGCAACATCGGCGAATCGATCCCGCTGCGAGTCGTTGTCGCTGCTCCGGATTTCGATCCCGAGCGTCACACCGTGATGGAAATCAAGGTCGAGCTGTATGACGAACTCAAGAGCTTTGCCGACCTGATGGAAGAACAGAAGGCGTTGGCACTCGCAGCGATTGATCGAATTCAGCTGCCGGACCGCACCGAGGAACAAAACTCAGACGACCGAACGATTATTCTCGAATTGGCAAACACGCAGCGCGAACGAGCAGCAACTCTGGTCGAGCAGATCAAGGAAGTTGAACGGTCGATGCCCGTCGGTGCTGACGCCTACGATCTCGACTTAACCGGCAGAGTCATCGCCCGCATCGAACGCGAGCACTCGCACATGGCGGCGTTTCTTCTGACAGCCATGCAGCTTGTCGACGAGAAGGGACGCAAGGATGATCTCGGCACCCTCGGGCGCTCGTTCAACCGCATCGCCGAAGATGCAGGTGTGACGGCGAAGCAGTATCAGGTGCTGATGTCGCACAATTTCCTGGCCGGAATTGCCGCCGATCTCGACGCACTGCTGCACCAGCAGCAGCAGGTGGTCGACAGCCCGACGCAAACCTGGAACCGCTTACTTCGACAGGAAACGCTGGTCATCAACCAACTCCAGTTGCTCAACCGCGTCATCGGAAGTCAGCGAGCTCGTTTGCCTCAGTCACTTCGAGATCAAATGCGGAATCTGGTCAACTGGACGGAGACGTACCGACTCCGTTTGCAGGATGCGACGGAATCTGAAGAGAAGCTCGCGGAACTGCGTCGAGTCTCTCAGGATTTTCTCGCGCAGCTCAAAGGCAAGCAGCGGATCGACGTCGTCGAGGGGAACCTGCCCGGCAGAATTGTGAATGTTCGTCGCGATTTTCTGAATCGCTCGGGCGGGTTGTATGTCCCGATCAACGAAGTTGGGCAGGCCACACGACAGGAGAACCGGCTCGCCGCGTTAGCGACTGCCTCGGCCGACTCAGAAGAAGGGCGAAAACTTCTCGACAAAGCCGAACGATATGTCGCGGAAATCGACCTGCGACATCGTTGGAGTATCGATCAGCTGCGCTCGCGTCGCGAATTGACGCAGAGCCGGCGTGATGCCGATGCCCAGTACGCCGCTGACGCCGGCTTGACGCATCGAGCGGTGACGTCGTTGTTGCATCAGCATCGGAAAACGCCGCCGCAGGAATCGATGATCCCCGACCATCTCCTCGAAGTCGCACCCGCCTATCGCACTCTGGAAGCGGGACACGATTTGGTCATCGCACGCGATGCCCTGAACGTGCTGCTGAATCTCGAACGTTGGGGTTCTCAGAAATTCTCGTCACACATCGAGCAACCCCGTCAGTGGGATGTCGTCCAGCAGGCGATGGAAATTGCCAGCCAGAAACTGCAACAGGCGGGCGTCGAACGCTCGCATTATGAAAACCTCAATCAGGTCCGGTATTCGGAACCGGTGCGAGAGGCCGGTCGGAAGATCAGCGAACGACGCTATCGACGTGAAGCGATGATCGCAGCGGGTCACGAACTGGTCGAACTTCGAGACAACCTGGCCATTGTCGTCAATGACGTGCAACCGGTCATGGCCGAAGCGCGGGCGATCATTGCGAAATATGCACCGACCATTCCCGAAATGGCGAAACAGGCTGCTGAGGATCTGCGAGAACTTGAGGAGCAGACGACCGACACGGCAGATGTCGCCGAGCAGACGGCAGTGCCCGAGACGACTCAGCAACTGGCCGAACTCAAACAACAGCAAGCGGCGATCAACGCACAGATCGAAGATCTGTTCTCCGCACTCGTGGAAGACGCGAACTCGCAGGACGTACTCGAGGAAGACCAGCGAGAACGTGCTCGTGACGCCGACGACAGTATCGCGATGATTCAGGAGCCGGCCGAGCAGATGAACCGGGCTCTCGAACAGGCCGCGAAGAATGAAGTCGGTACCGAGCAGGCTGAGGATCTTGCCCAGGCCGCCGAACAACAGGAGCAGACGGCGCAGGCTCTCGAACTTGTCGCCGAACACTTCGGCCGTCTCGACGAAGGCATGAACGTTGCCGACTCGCGGGCGGAGTTGCGACAGGCGGAGAAAGAACTCGGCATCGCACGGCAAATGGAGCAGCGGTTTGAAGGGGCCGAGCAACTCGCGCAAATGGCCAGCCAGGACAGCGAACAGTTGATGTCTGAACTTGAAGCAGAACTGGAGCGTAACCCGGCCATGCAGCAGGCACTTTCC
>JBLFXD010000662.1:0-4413 GCA_047611045.1 Planctomycetaceae bacterium
TGTATCAACAACCTGAAACAGCTCTCGCTGGCGTGCCTCAACTACGAGTCGACACATCGCACGCTGCCTTCGGGCTACGTCATCGGAACCGGCGGAATCAGCAACCTGACGATCGCGGCTCCATTGCCCGTTCTGACACAAGCCGGAAAGTCAGCGGTCGTTCTCAACGAGTGGTTTCTGTCAGACGACTGGAGCTGGCACGCGTTGATTCTCTCGCACATCGGTCATTCGACTCTGGGCGTCGATACCAAATCGTCAAAGGGTCAGCCGTGGAACCTCGACGCGTTGGCGACACCGGTGCCAGAATTCGTGTGTCCGTCGATGTCGGCGGCAGACACGAAAGTCTTCGCCACGTTGACCTCAACCACGCGGGCCGAGTTTAACTTCAGCAATTACCGTTGTGTTTCCGGCACGAACCTGTCCGTCGCAAGTCCACTTGGAGGCCTCGCGACCAACGGCGTCATGTATCACAACAGCGTCATCGCCATGCGAGACATCCGGGACGGCGAAAGTTCAACGGCAATGTTGATCGAATCGACATTCGGTCTGTGGGGAGACGCCAACAGTGCCGGCACGCGAGCTCCCGACGACAACGCCGACGGAGTATCCGACTGGGGTATCGACGGACTTTCGCCCAGCCGCCAGGCATCGACGTTCAACAGCTTTCACACGGTCCCCGGCAGCCAGCTGGAAATGTCCGCCGGTAGCTGGCACGCCGATACGGTGAGTTGTGCTCTTGTCGACGGAAGCTGTCGGTCGCTCTCCAAATCGATTTCTTTTTCGATTCTGCAGGGGATGTTTACCCGCAACGGCTCCGAGCGGATCACCATTCCCTGAGCATTTCCAGCAGCCCGCGACAAAGCCATCTCGCGGAAAAGTCATCCTGCAAACGCAAACAGGCCCGACTCGTCATGAGTCGGGCCTGTTTGATTATTCGTCTTCGCTTTGCAACTCGGGTGACGGGTTAGCCGGCTTCAGCACCGGTGCATCGAATGAGATGGTCGTGGTCGATGTAGACGACTTCTTCGCTCTGATCGGTGAAGGTCATCGGAATCGGCCAGTCCGACCGGATTGCTTTGTCGAAGTAGACCGTGCATTTGTAGTGGCAATGGTGCAGCCGAGCCGGTCCGACCAGCGGATAGAACCGGCATTCGTCAACTCGGTCAACGATCGGCTCCACCACGATGCGGACATTGTTCATGTTCGTTTCGGCGATGAAGGCGAATCCGCCCGCCCCTCGAACGCTCGATGGCAATGCTCGCACGACTTCGTCCGGAGTCGGCGGGTCCAGGCAGAACAACGGAGCGTTGTCGCCTTCGACCTGGTCGAGAATTGGCACTTTGCCGTATCGTTCTTCTTCGTGGTAGGTGTCTTCGATCAGCTGGCTGTAGTAGGGGCTGACGGGAATGAGCGGCGTCGTTCCCCAGAACTTGGCGAAGTTCAACGCGGTGACCAGGGCTCCACCGGTGATTTCGCAACCGGTCGATGTGAGGGCGACCATGCACAGGGCCGCATAAAGTGAAATCCGTTTCATCGATACCATCCTGGACTGAGTCCGGTGTCGTCTTCCTTGACGTTAGTCACAAAGCGGCAGATCAGATCCGAAGACCGCCAGCTTTGACTTCTATCGAACATCCAGTCCCTGCAACTTGTGAAAATATGCCGATTTTTCTGAATACAACGAGTAGTCGGACTCTGCCGGCGAGCCACCAACCCTGCAGACACTCTCGAAACGGGCGAGAATTGGTGAATCTCCCATCCCCATGCCCCAAAGCGATCTGTCGACCGGACGGCCCACGAGACGAGACTTGAACAGAAACTCCAGCTTTTCTGAAGTTTGTCGCAGAATTTCAGCCCGTTGGACTCGCACGACCTGACGCTTTCCGTTCAAAGACAATCAGCATCGAAGGTCGACAGATTCGTCGATCGTCAATTGCCCATCGCATCTGGAGCTGTTCTGTGGCCAAAAAGAAACTCGGTCGCTGGTTTGCTGAGTACATCGAGCGGTCGACAAAGTACTGCCGCATCGGCTCGATCGTGCTGATACCTCTGGCGCTGATTGTGGCCTGGCTGACCTACTGGATCATCTGGGCGACGCTCTGGATCGGCTTCCGACCGCTCTTCGACCTGTCGAGCGACGCGGTCGGCTATTGGTCTTATTTCTTCCTGGCCACGATTTTCGTCTGGCAATTCCTGCGAGGTGCTCAGTTCGAAGAAGAGTACCGATTCTCTGGCGAGAGCGAGGCCGGCACCATCACCTTGAACTTTTCTCGAGCCAGCGGCAACGGCTGGGTCGTACTGTTTGATCCGGGCGTTGCACACGGCTTCGTCAAGGTGATCGCCCTGCTCTACCTGACCGCCCCCAGAATGCTCGGCCTGGCACTGATGCTGCATCGTAAGGCCGAACGTCTCAAACAGATGGACGTGCCAGCCTGCTCGCGAGTCATCGGAATGCTGATGCGAGCTCAAGGCCGCGTCCCCATCGAAAAGATCGCCGAAGAATTCCCAGACGCCGAACTGTCAAACATCGTCCCGCCACTTGCAGACGTCGACGGTGTCGTCTTCCTCGAAAAAGACGGCATCGGCCTGACGCTGGCGCCACGCGTCATCGAAGAATTCACCGAGTGGTCAGAAGCTTCAGAGTAAACCGCGTAAGCAGTTTCTTCAGGAAGTCAGCTTGTCGATGACCCTTCGCCGGACCAAACGTGCCCAGCGACAGTGGAAAGGTCATCACATCCACAACGCGCGCCCTCAACGCGACGACACGCCAGATATTGCTGAGGCATCACCGAGAAACCGGTAAGCCTCATTGAAGCGGCGACTTACATCGCTGGCGGCTTGAGACGGTATTCATGTTGCGTTCGGTTGGCCCCGCTGTGCCGGCCGGTTGCTGAGTGGATTCAGTCAGTCGATGAAGACTCTGGATCAGCAGCGACTGCGCGACGGCATCCCATTTCCTGGTCAACACGAAGGGTCAGAAGAATGAAGTACCTTTTCTCAATTGCCGCTGTCGCCGTCCTGGGACTTTCACAGGATGGTGTCGCTGTCGCTGAGTCCGATCATCCTCACAGTCGGACTCATTACACGTTTGGTGCGAGACGTCATGTAGATACGCTGGCCGATCGACTTCGATGGGAAGCAAATGCGATTTGCTGGGAGATGCACGACGACTATCAGCATGAGCGCGAGTTCCGCGAGACCTATCGTGAGATGTACACGCTCCTTCAGGACGCGATCCACATCCACGATCTTGCTCACGACGATGCTCATCGCGGAACCGACAATGAAGAGCACATTGCCGAAGATTTGCACCACATGGATAAGCTGTTTCATCATGTCGAGGAAGACATCGAGCATTGGCCTTCTCGAAATCGCTACCACAGCCACGATCTGGCCTACAGGATGGAGCGATTTGAAATCACTCTGCACCACCTGATGAACGACTACGGCGTGCGAAGTAAACTGCCTGCGCCGAAACCGTCCGGTCCACCGGCCCTTCAAACTCCTCCGCAGCCGTAAAGCGGAGGCGAATGAGCTTGTGGAGGTAACCATTCGTCGTGGCCGGGTCTGCTGACTCGGTCGCGACGAAGACCGCCACACGGTACGCCGATCACCGACTTCAGGATGTCAGCTTATCGATGATCATTTGCCGAACGGAGCCTGCGTCGGCACCTTTGAGCTCCCGCATGACCTGTCCAATCAACGGACCGACGGCCTGTTGCTTTCCGCCGCGAACGTCTTCGACGGCTTTGGCGTTTCGCTCGTTGTCGATGACGGCCTGAATCGCCGCGTCAATTTTGCCGGTGTCTTTTTCGACAACCAGGCCTTTGTCCGCGATGATCGACTCGACAGAGTCCGTGGTGACTTCCGTGCCGTCGTCCGTCATGGTGAGCAGTTCGGCAAACACTTCGCGGCCACTCTTGACCGTAATGTTTCCCTTGACGATCCGCTCCAGAATGTTGCCGAGCACAGCGGCCGGAATCGCGAACTCAGAAATCTCAACTTTACGATCATTCAGCTCGCGTTGCACATCCTGAGTCACCCAGTTGGCAGCCTGCTTGCCATCACCGCAGGCCGATGCGACTTCGTCAAAATAGTCAGCATACTCACGCCCCTGATCGACAATCACACTGGCGTCATAGGGTGAAAGTCCGAGATCGTTGACGTAACTCTTGCGACGATCGGCTGGGAAAACACACAGCGTCGCGCGGATAGTTGCGAGCTGTTTGTCGGTCGTCGTCACCGGCACCAGGTCGGGATCGGGGAAGTACCGATAGTCAGCGGCGTCTTCTTTGCTGCGCTGTGCGACGGTTTGTCCGCGATCGGCGGCCCAGCCACGAGTTTCCTTCGGCACGTCACCGATTCGTTTGCGATCGGTTTCCCAGGCTTTGACCTGGCGTTTGATTTCGAACT
>JBLFXD010000663.1:0-4409 GCA_047611045.1 Planctomycetaceae bacterium
CGGACAGACCAACGGAGCGATCACCTACGGGCCGGCGAAGCGAGCGGACGGAAACCCCGGCCTGTTTCACTACGGAATTCATTCGGTGGAGCTGCTGTTCGAATTGCTGGGCAGCGGCTGCGAAACGGTTTCGACGACCTGGTCGGAAGAAGCGGAAGTTGTCACCGGAGTCTGGGCTGACGGCCGCATCGGAACCGTCCGAGGAAATCGGACGGGAGTCACTTCGTACGGTTTCGTGGCGTACTGCGAAGACGGAGTCGTGTCGGAAACCGTGTCGACACGGTTCGCCTATCGAAACCTCTGTCGCGAGATCGTACGGACATTCGAGTCGGGACAACCTTCGGTCACTCACGAAACCAACCTGGATGTTGTGCGGTTCGTGCTGGCGTCACTGAACAGCGAGCAGACTGGCGGTCAGCCGGTTTCGCTGCGGGACATAAATTGAGACAGGATTTCTTCCTGAGTTGAGAGCAAGGTTTTGTCATGAAACGATCATCGATCACCTTCGGCCTGATTCTGGCCATCGTCGCGGGTTTGAACTCCACTGTTTTGAACTCAACGGCGTCGGCTCAGCAGTTTCGTGTTTACACGGAAGTGTCGATCCCGCCGCAGAACCCCGAACCAGGCAAGATGCAGGGCGAGGTCGTTGCTCGCAGCCTGACGATCTTTCACGCCGGGCGCGTGTTTGACTGGCTGAAGACGGCCGGCGAGGTCACGATTTTCGAACCGGCTCACCAGAGGTTCGTCATCTTCAACGGTCGCAAGCTGATCAAGACGACCATCGACTTCAAAGAGATCGACCGCATGCTGGCGTCGGCTCGCGACGAAACCAGTAACCACGCCGAACGCCTGCTCAGCCGCAACGACCGAGAGGCGGAGTCGATCGCAACGTCCCTGCAGTTTCAGCTGAACCCGACGTTCGAATACACCTTTCAGCAGAATTCGTTGCTGCTTGATCTGGACAGTCCGAAGCTGGAATACCACGTCAGCTGCGGGACGACTCCGATTCCAGAAGCCGTCAATGCTTACATGGAGTATGCCGACTGGACGGCGAAGTTGAATCATGTCATGCACCCTCGCAGCCTGTATCCCGCTCCGCGAATGAAGCTGAACGAGAGCCTCCGTCAGCACAAAGTTCTGCCCGTCAAAGTTCAGCTTCGAGTCGATTTCGACCAGCCCATGCATCTGCAGGCCGACCATCGATACGCGTGGCAGCTGGAAAAGATCGACCGGCAAAGCATCCAGCACTGGGAAAGCAAAGTCGGCGATCCGTCGTTCAAGAACCTGACGTTCCGCGATTACCAGAAGGCCATCCTGAACCAGGACATGCAGGCCGCTCGGTAACGGTGTCTCAGGAAACCCCGCGGCTTTGCGGGAGAATGAATCGCCGACTCGTAGCTTCTTGCTCATGAATCCCGAGGGGCGTAAGCTGGCTCGTCAACATCGCGACGCACGATCGATGTCGGTCGTTAATTCATCCGCGATGAGTTTCGGAGTGGTTCATGCAGCGTTTTCAGGAATGTACCTGCCGCCTCTGGTTGCAAAAGCTGATCGGCTACTGCGCGACGCTGGCCGGCATTTCGCTGATCGTGCTCCTGTTGCAAAGCTCGCAAGCAAGCGGAGAAGAATCGTCAGCGGCGGCAACCTCGCAGCCCGCTTCGAAAACGGAACCGCGTAAGACGCTTCAATCCGGTCCGAAGATCGGCTCGACGATCCATCAGTTTTTCGTGCGAGCGGTCACCGGGCCTCACCGAAATCGATCGGTCTGCTACGTTTGTCGATACGGAAGCCGACCGGTCGTCATGGTGCTGATTCAGAAGTCCGACCCGAAGATCGCCACGCTGCTGAAAGCGCTCGACGCGATCGTTGATGATAATCGAGTTAGCGGTTTGCGAAGTTTCGGAGTTCTGGTGACTGACGAGTCCGCTCGCGCCGTCCCGATTCTCCAAACGATGGCCTTTGACGAAAAAATCAGAATGCCGCTGACGGCGGCCACAACCGCGATCGCCGGAGCATCGTGTCACAACCTTCACGAAGACGCGGCCACGACGGTCATCCTTTATCGGGATCAGCAGGCAGTAAAGAACTTCGCGTTTGAGAAGGGCGAGATCAGCAAGCGTTCGATCCGGCCGTTGATCGAAAGTGTTGAGCAGCTGATCGCGCCGGCGAATTCAAAATGAGCAGCGAAGCGAAACTCGGCGTTACCCAGCGCCGTTTGAAATGACTTCCGCACGGACAAGACCATGATCACCGTCTTCATCCCGCCGCAGTTTCGCAGTCTTGCCGACGGTGCAGAAACGGTTGAGGTCGATGCGGCGTCAGTCCGGCAGGCGATTGCGTGTCTGGACGAGCTGTTTCCCGGCATCGCCGATCGACTTTGCGAAGGCGACGAACTACGGCCGGGATTGAGCGTTTCCGTCAGCGGACGAGTCAGCGGTTTGGGACTCTTCCAGAAAGTTTCACCCGGTGGCGAGATCCATTTTCTGCCGGCGATCGGCGGCGGTTGATCGTCGCCACATAAACAACAGGCGGAATGCGAAAAGGCCTCGCAGCCCAATGGGATGCGAGGCCTTCTCAGTCTCTCTTCTCATACACAAGCTACGCTACTCGTGTCTCATTGAGCTTTGTGCCGACAGGCTCTTCCCGTTGAGATAACTCCCCGGCACATAGCTGACTTTGTCGAACGGGACGGAAACATTAATAGTCACGAGGTCTCGTGCCTGAGCGTTTCCAATCTGATTGTTCGGGTCATCGTTTCCTGGTGCGGCAACGACGGTGATCGTCACCGTGACGTCGCTGGCCGTCACATTGATCGAGTCGTTGAGGAATTCCTCGACCCACGTTTCGACCGTTGTGTTTGTTGAGCCGTCGATGATTGCAAGTCGAGTCGCTTCTCGAGCCGCGTTGGTCACCATCTGGCTAACCATCATTGCTCGACCGAATTCGACAATCCCAAGTACCACTGCGAAGAAGATCGGCAGTACCAGAGCCATCTCAACGATGGCTGCCCCACGGCGGTTGTGTTGTCTGTTCATAAGCTGTTTCATATTTTGGTTCCTCCCGTCAGAACCGTAGCTCATGAAATCTGCGAGGTCGGAATCGGAGACTTCTGTAAGGATGATTTCTGATTCAGCTCATTCAATCCTGCGACGTTGCGGCGAATGTCATGTTATGCGGGCGGCTGAGGCTTCGAAGATGTTGCGTTAGTGCAACAAACGCTCGCTGTCGCAGAGGTAAATTTGAACTCTGTTAATAGCTGGTCGGAAGCAGCTTGAGGGGCCGGTCAGCCGCGATGTCCTGAAAGACCTGCATCAGCTGAGCCTCGTATTCCGCGATCGTCCCGCCGCCTGGCACGACAAAGTGTTTTCCGCCAGTAATCGTGGCGAGTTCTTCCATCAGGTCTTCGTCGGCTCCCAGCCCCAATGCGATCGCCATGATCTTGATCTTTGACGTCTTGCAGAGGTTTGCCTGGCCGATCGCCCAGTTCTCGGCGTTTCCGGACGGCAGGTTTGCGATACCGTCGGTCATCAGCACGATCACTCGATACGCGTCCTGTCGACCATTGTTTTCAAGTTCTTCGCGAGCCACCTTCAGCCCGCCGCCGATGTTCGTCAACGTGTCATAATGGCCGGCCTGCCGGTTTCGATACAGCGGTTTGACAGAAGCGATATCGTGAGTCAGTCCGCTTTCCAAGTAGGCTCCGTTTGAATTTGTGTGGGTGTAGATCGACAGGCCAACCTTGTCATCGGCTTCGACGGCGGTGATGTAGTCACACAGAACGTCGGACGCGTTCTTGGCCGCAGTCAGAGGTTGCGTTGTGCAGACTGACAGACCGGGCGTTTGAGAGTACCTCGGCTTCGATTCATTCCAGTAGTTTATCAGGCACTTCGTGCTGTACTTTGCTCGGTAGGTTGCTTCATTGACGTTACCGCTGTCGTTGACGTAGTCGACAAAGCTTGTCCAGGAGCCGGAGGGGTGCGGGTAAGTCACCGCGTCGAGCCCGAGGTATCCGACAATGTCCTCATCGTCGAATTCGAATCGTTCACCAGCGACGTCTCCGGAAATGGCGATGTTGCCGCCGGATTCAACCCAGACTCGGCGAATCTTTGTGTTGTCTGCGAAGACGCCTGTCGTTCCTGTCAGGCCATCGAACTCAAGGAAGTACCCGCCGCTGTCTTTGAGGATGACTTTTTCAAGGTCCATCGTCGACGTGACTTCGACTGAGTTGCGACGATACTCGACCGTGATGTGCGGGATATTGTTCGTGGCGTCTGCAGGCACGCCTGCGACCGTCAAGTAAGTCGGAGCGTAAGGCATGTCGCCGTAAGAAGGTTCGCCAAGTTCCGTCCACATCGCGTCGATGGCTGAGTTGATCGTTGTGTGACCGAGCTCGTTGCAACGCTTGAATT
>JBLFXD010000664.1:0-4406 GCA_047611045.1 Planctomycetaceae bacterium
TGCGTCGTGGTCAACGACCGAGGTGACATCATTCACAGTCACGGCCGCACCGGTGAGTACCTGGAACTCGCCGAAGGTCAGGTGCGTACCAACGTGCTGGACATGGCCCGCGAAGGCCTGCCGCACGAGCTGTCCTCGATCATCCGTCAGGCGAGCACGCACGAGGCCGATATCGCGCGGCAGAGTCTGCGGGTGCGCACCAACGATGGATTCTGCTGGGTGGATATTACTGCCAGTCGCCTCCTCGAACCCGAAGCCGTCCGCGGGCTGACGCTGATCACGTTTCGCACGACGACTGCAGTCGCTAAACCCGAAACAAAGAAACGCCGCCCCGGAAAACTTGTCGAACGCAGTGAAGAGCTGGAGCGGCAACTGCAGTACATGAACGAGTCGCATCAGACGACGCTGGAAGAACTGCAAACGTCCAACGAAGAACTGCAGAGCGCCAACGAAGAACTGCAGAGCGCCAACGAAGAACTGGAGACGTCCAAATGGGAAATGCAGTCTTTGAACGAAGAGCTGACGACGGTCAACACCGAACTGCTGTCGAAGATGGAGGGCTTGTCTCAGGCCAGCGACGACATGCAGAACCTGCTCAACAGCACGCAGATCGCCACAGTCTTTCTGGACAACAGCCTGAATATCAAGCGGTACACCGACCAGGCGAAGAACGTGGTGATGCTGCGGCAAACGGACGTCGGGCGACCGATCAGCGAGCTGGCTTCCAACATGGAAGACGACAACCTGACGGACAAATGTCGCGAGGTGCTCAGGTCGCTGGTCTTCAAGGAAGAAGAAATCAAATGCAAAGACGGCGGCTGGTTCATGATGCGAATTATGCCCTACCGCACGTCCGAAAACGTCATCGACGGAGTCGTCATCACGTTTGTGACGAGTGATCGGCTGAATACGTCCGTAGAAAGTGTGGTCTCGCAATCGTATTTCGAAGCCATCGTGAATACGGTCCGCGAACCACTCGTCGTGCTGGACAGCGACTTGCGGGTGGTGTCGTGCAATCGCCGTTTCTTCCAGGAGTTCGACACAAACACCTCTCAGACAGACGGGGTGTCACTTTTCGATCTGAATGCCGTTCAATGGGACGTCTCAGAACTGCGCCGTTTGCTGGAAGAGATCCTGCCTGAAAAGCAGGCTGTCGAGAATTTCCGACTGTCTGCTCGCATTACTCATGTCGGACGCAGGTCATTTATTGTAAATGCCAGGCAGATGACTCAAGCTCCAGGATTACCTGACTTGATTCTTCTGGCATTCGACGTCTTTGAAGAGCAGAAAGAGTAGTCTCTGACCGACCGACCACGTTTCGTAGCGAACGCACTCTCGCTGCGGGACAAACCAGGGGCATTGGGGGCCACTGTCCATGAATTCACGCTCTCCACTGCGCGATCAGGCAGAACAAAGAGTAGATCTCGCTCATGTTGACGTTCTTGGGATGTCGGATGAAGAGGTTCACAGGATCGTCCACGATCTGCAGGTTCATCAGATCGAGCTGGAAATCCAGAACGAAGAACTTCGCAATTCGCAGGCCGAGCTGGCAGCTGCTCACGACCGCTATGCGGATCTCTACGAGTTTGCGCCCGTTGGCTACGCCACGCTAGATCGCCACGGTTCGATCCTCGCGGCGAATCTTACTCTGGCCACAATGCTGGGAGTTCAACGCCGCAGTCTCCTGGAAAAAAGACTGTCGAAGTTCGTTAACGCCCACTCGCAGGACACCCTTTATCAGCATCTCAACGCAGTGTATCCCGAAGAAGAAGAGAGCGAAGAGAGCGAAGACAGTGGAATCCGCAGACGTACGTGCGATCTGGAATTGAAGACAGCCAGTGGCGGCCATTTGTTTGCGAGACTGCAAAGCGATCGTGTCATCGACGACACGGATGAAGTTGCTCAGTGCCGTACGGCCATCAGTGACATCACCGCTCAGAAGATCGCAGAAATCCAGACGCAACGCTTCAACGAAGAACTCGAACGGCGAATAGCTCAGCGGACCGACCAACTCGCTGCGACCAATCTAGAACGGGTGGCCACCAGGGAGCGGCTTAAGACAATTCTTGATTCGGCCGCCGACGCGATCGTCACCATCGACCGACTCGGAATTATTCAGGAAGCGAACCACGGCGCTGAGAAACTGTTTGGCTGTTCGCCTGATGAGTTCCCCGGGCAGGACATTCGCATGCTCATGCCCAAATTGTACTTCGAGGAACAGTACGAATATATCCGCCAGTATCTGGCGTCTGACGACCGAAATCTCCTGGGTTGGGTCACCAACATCACGGGTCTGCGCAAAGATGGATCAACATTTCCAACAGAGTTTGCCGTCAGTGAGATCAATGGCCAGAACCTGTTTACCGGAGTCTTCAGGGACTTGACCCTGCAGCAAAGTCTGCAGCGCAAAGTGCTGAGCATCGCGGCCGGGGAGCAAAAGCGCATCGGCGCTGATCTGCACGACGGGCTCTGCCAGAACCTCGCTGGTATTGCGTTGATTGCCGACGCTCTCGCATTGTCCGAACTGTCGGAAGCCGCCAGGGAGCAGGCTCAATTCATCTCCGATGGACTCAAGCATGCCGCCAGGTTCGCACGCGATGTCGCACAAGGACTCGTTCCTGTGGGAATGGATTCAGGCGGCTTGATGATGGCATTGACCGAATTGTCAGTCGAGTACCAGACACTGCCAGGTATAAGCTGCTCATTCGTGTGTCCGTCTCCGGTACAGATTCAGAACAACGAGACAGCGACGCACCTTTACCACATTGCTCGCGAAGCCTGCGTCAACGCGGTACGACATGGTTCGCCAGGCCGGCTGAGGATCATGCTTGAACAGTCCGGCGAGCTGGGCGTACTGGCCATCCTGGATGACGGTTGCGGGATTGATGAATCGAAAACCGGCGGAAGCGAAGACGGACGTGGAATCCAGATCATGAAGTATCGGGCAGGCCTGTTTGATGGTCGGTTAACCATTCAGCGACGGTCCGAAAACGGCGGCACGACCGTCGCGTGCTCAATTCCTCTGAAGAAGGCGTCACCAACCAGCGATTGACGCGTCTTTAGGATTCCCGGCCATTCAGCTTTCTCAATCTGCGGAAGTTTTACGTTATTCAATCCGCAGAAGACCAGCACCTCACAATCGGTATCGAGTCTGCTCGCGAACCCGACGTCATGCCGACCGCGTCAGGTCAAAAATCTCAGCCGCTTTAGAAACGCGGACCTTTCATCAAGTTGTCACATGAGTCGGCGGCGAGTTTCAGTCGCCTGATTTTGTCCGGTTCTCGCTCAATCGTGGTAGATTTCCACATCAGAACAGGCAGACAACATCCACTTTGCCATCAGGCGTCCGAATCTGAATGCCCACTTTGAACACTGGACGTTGAGTCTCCAATCTGAATGTCTCGATCGAGTGATTTTCCTTGGCCGGAAATCCGCGAAACTTCCCTGTTGGAATACGTTGGTCGCTATCAACTGATTTCATTGGAGCACTCGTGCAGTACTCCAGCCAAAGGGGGGAGCTCCCAATCTTGAGCGTTGAGTATTCGCCTGACGCAATCGCGTCAAGCATGCCGCTTAGGTGCGCAGTCTGGTGTGCTTCACACCTCATTGTCATCCGATTGATGACGCGATGCCTGGCCTCTCGGTCACGGCTGTAGTCATATTTCGCCGCGTCGGTCGACCAAACCGGAGCGAGTTGAGTCGAGTTCGTTCGTTGCATTGGGCCGGCAACTTCACCAAGGTCGGCGGGGCGACACGCCGTCGCGGGTAGCGAACTCAAGAAGCCGACTTTCGGACTCCACGGTGGTAGCGTGGGTTTCAGCACAGTTCGACAATTTGCAGCAGACCGCCACGGCGAACGTGAGCGGTCAGTGTGTTTGCAGAATCGGGTACGTTAGGCACGCGGCGGTTGATGAATCGTCGTAGTCAAGAAGATACCGAATTTCAGCCCGGCCAGATAAGTTTGCGTTTCGCATACGATTGCTGTTTGTAGTCCTCGTACGGCAATAATTTCCGAACGACGGTCAAAGGCCGCGTTCAGATCCTGTCTCCAACGGAGAGTTACAGCCATGAAGATTCTTCTCTCTGCGATGGCGCTGACCTTGCTGATCAGTTCGGTGTTGTATGGCCAGGAGCGGAAGCTCGACTGGGTCAAGGTCACGGAGAACGCCGACTGGCAGCCTCGGGATTCGTCGGTCGAACTGGTGTACAAGGATCGCCTCTGGATCATGGGCGGCTGGTTCAGTTCGTATGCGTCGCCTCCTCGCGACGTCTGGAACACCGCCGATGGCAAGCGATGGAGCCTGGTCACAAAGCAGGCCGCCTGGAAGCACAGTGATTTCTCCATGGCGACGGTGTTTCGAGGCAAGATGTACTTCATGGGGGGATGGCACAACGGCCGACTGCCG
>JBLFXD010000665.1:0-4406 GCA_047611045.1 Planctomycetaceae bacterium
CCAGTACCGCATGGCGTCTTGCCTGCCGTACTCAATCTTCCGAAAGAACGGTTTGATAATCTCATCGAAAACGAACTGCCCTTTTGCAAGGTCTTCGATCACCGTCTGATCTGACTCTTTCTTCTGGAGTGTTGCGAATATCGTTTTTCCGTCTGTGTCAAATCTCTTCGTTGCAAATGGATGAGCCGATCTAAATTTTCTGGCAGCCGCAGTTGCCGCCTTCCGGATCGCAGGCATTGACACGCCTTCGTTCCGGAACTGCCGAATAAACATCAGCTCCATGAGTTCGGTAAACGTGATTGCTCCATCCACTGCGCAATCACGTGAGATCACTGGATCAGCACTCGCAGTCTCGCCGAGCCATCTTCGTAGTTTGTTTGGATGGACTCCCAGAACAGCTGCAGCTTGCGAACGCGTGTAGAAACCTACTCCGGTCAACTTGGGTTTGGTTGTCATTGGAGTCCCCTCGTAACACGTGTCGCAGCGGTATGCTATACCCAAGGAATCTGCCGTCTGGGGCGAAGTGGGAGCGACGAACCGTCAGTGTATCAGGCGTCCGCCCGCACTCCATACTGTTCATTCTCAGTTCACGATACCTAATCGTCCGCACACATGTCTATTAGCCAGACTGATTGGATTTCTCCAGTCAAAATCCAGGAATTCGCAGGATGCACAGGTTGCTCGCAACGTTGTTCGAAATCAGTGTCGCGAAGCAAGAAGCTGGCATGATAGCCGCTGGCGATTACCTCTTGCGGCTACGACGCCCCGGTTGCGAGCAACCGGGGCCACTCGAGACGGTGATTGAAGAGTTGCTCGACGCTGCCGAATGATTCTTCGTTGGCGTGAGGCTCATCCGCCATTCGGAAAGAGCTGTTTTTTTTGCACGCTGTTTCACGCGAGCACGACGATTTCTTAAATTGTGCTGATTTTTCAGCACTCGCTCTTGCGGCACTCCAGGACGCTGCTAGTATTTCAGCATGTGCTGATATTTCAGCATTTCGAAAGAGTCGGCACCACGATACGCGGATGGCCAACTCATCGAAAACGACTACGCCTGACCAATACTCGAACAATCGCCACACATCATGAAAAATCGCAGCAAAGCAGAACCGGAAGTCTTGAGCCGACGTGAGCGGCAGTTTCTGGACGTGATCTATCGGCTGAACGAGGCGACGGCGAATCAGGTGCTTGAGCAGTTGCCTGATCCACCGAGCTATTCAGCGGTCCGAGCCACGCTAGCCCTGCTCGAAAAGAAGGGACACCTGAAGCATCGACGGGAGGGCGTTACCTACGTGTATGGACCCGTCGTCGCTCCGACCAACGCTCGCACGTCTGCGATGCGACATTTAATGCGGACCTTCTTCGACGGTTCGGCGATGGAAACAGTCGCTGCCCTGCTCGACCAGGAATCCCGCAAACTGAGTGATGAAGATTTTGACCGACTCGAAGAGATGATTGAAGAAGCCCGCCGGCAAAAACGCTGAATCCCGCCATGCCCCGCCCAATCCTTTCTCTCGGAGACAGCCATGAGTTCTTTCAACGATGCCATGGAGTCGGCAACCTCGTTCGCTCTTGACGCCAGCCTGCGGACGACAGTTGTCCTGCTTGCAACAGTCGTCATCGCCTGGCTGCTGCGGTCAGCCGCCGCGTCCGCTCGGAGGCTCGTCTGGATTGGCGGGCTGAGTGCGTCTTTAGTCATTCCGGGCATGATGGCAATCGGCCCTCGGATTCCGGTGACGATTCCGAGTGACGATGAGCCTCGCCAGGATGCCGTTTCTCTTGCGACGCCAGAGACAGACCTTGCACCGGCTGTGCCCAGTGAGCGATCGGAGGTCGCGTCAGTGACCCTGGGACCGATTACCGCATCCGCTGTCACGAATGAACTCGACGTTAGCAGCGACGATGCCACACCAGTTCTGTCGCCAATCGCGAGGGCGGCACGCGAGCGGCGGGCACGTCAAGCTCAGACATCGACAACAAAGCTTCACTGGCCGACGATCGTGATTTCAGTATTGGTTCTGGGTTTCCTGACGCAGTTGATGCGGCTGCTCATCGGGAATCTGCGAGTTCACTACCTCGTTCGAAACTCGACCGGGGAGACACCTTCGGAATGGAACGCCGATTGGCATGACGCCGGTTTAACCATGCAGGTCGGTGATCAAGTTGCTCTGCGGGAATCGCCGACAGACATCTCGCCACTGGCGTGTGGAGTGCTTCGCCGAGCCGTGCTGCTTCCGCTGGCCGCTCGGGACTGGCAGCAGGAACGTCGTCGGGCGGTCATGCTGCACGAACTCGGGCACGTTCGACAACGGGATGTCGCGGCCATCCTACTGGGACAACTTGCTGCCGCCGTTTACTTCTTCCATCCGCTGGTCTGGTTCGTCGTTCGTCAGCTTCGACATGATTGCGAACGAGCCTGCGACGATCTCGTTCTGAACGCTGGCCAGCAGCCGGTAGCCTACGCTCGGCACCTGGCCGAAATCGCCAGATCGTTTTCGACAAGTCGACACAAAACGGCGCTGGCGATGGCCATGTCGCGGTCATCCAACATCGAAAGTCGAGTGACGGCGATCCTTGATCCCGATCTTCCACGCCAGCCTCTGAGCAGCTGGTCACGCCGCTCGATACTGGCCGCCGCGTTGCTGGCGGGTGTCCTGGTTGCCGCTCCGCAAGCCAGTCATTCTCAGACCGCGTCGGCTGATACCAGTCCCGCAATTTTGCAGTTGAGCAATCAAGCTGCCAGCACACAGCCATCCGCTGCGGCAGACAGCTCGGTCAGGAAAATACCGAAGCGAGCACCGCGGCAGCGACTTCCTCGCACTGACCGAAACAACGTCTTTGCCGCTCCGACCGCTCCCGAGTCATGGGACGTCAAGACGGGGAAGAACGTTCTCTGGTCGGCGAAGCTGGGCTCGCAGACGTACGGTTCTCCGGTCGTCTCTGGTGGACGTGTTTTTGTTGGAACAAACAACGCCGGCGGCTACGTCGATCGTCTGCCGTCGACTACCGATCTGGGATGTCTGCTCGCCTTCGGCGCAACGTCGGGCCAGTTTCTGTGGCAGTATTCGGCTGAGAAACTTCCCACCGGCCGCGTCAACGACTGGCCTCAACGCGGAATTTCATCGTCGCCGTACGTCAAAGGAGACCGGCTTTGGATCGTCAACAATCGTTCCGAGGTCGTCTGTCTGGACACTTCAGGCTTCTACGATGACCAGGACGACGGCCCAATCAAAGACGCGATGACTACGGGTGAGCAGCTGATAAAGAATGAAGCGGACATGGTCTGGTCTCTTGATCTGATCAAAACTTTTGGATCGTTTCCGCATCACCACAGCAATTGCACAATCACGAGCGATGGCAAGCTGCTGTTTATCGTCGTCCCGAACGGCCGCGACGAAAGTCACCGGAAGCTGCCGTCTCCGAGGGCACCGTCGTTCATCGCGGTGAATGCAAAGACGGGAGCAGTCGTCTGGACCAATCTCGAACACTCCGACCAGATTCTTCATGGCCAGTGGGCATCGGCGGCGTACGGTCAACTCGGCGGAGTGTCGCAGGTGATCTGCCCCAGCGGTTCGGGCTGGTTGTTCGGACTGGACGCTGCAACTGGCAAGACGCTCTGGAAGTTCGACTGCAACCCGAAGGACGCCAAATGGATCCTCGGCGGACGAGGTCGACGTAATAATTTAGTCGCCCCACCGCTGATCTATGACGGGCGAGTCTACATCGGCACCGGCCAGGATATTGAACACGGAGAAGGCAAGGCCGATCTGTGGTGCATTGATCCGACGAAGCGTGGCGACGTCAGCCCGACGATTGCAGATCAAATCCAATTCGTACCAAATCCGAATTCCGCCCTGATCTGGAACTTTGACCAGGCCGACAACGTTGCCGGACAGAAGCTGGAATTCGAAGACGTTTTCCATCGAAGCCTCTCCACGCCGGTCGCCAAAGACGGGCTTCTCATTACTGCCGACTCAAGCGGTCTGGTTCACTGTTTCGACGCGAAGACAGGGCAACGACATTGGACGCATGACTTGTTCGCCGTGTGCACGTGCTCGCCCATCATCATTAACGACCGAGTCTACATCGGCGACGAAGACGGAGAGGTCGCGATCTTCAAACTCTCGAAACAGAAAGAGCTTGTCGCTGAAATTTCCATGAACGAACGAATCTACGCCACGCCAACCGCCGCTGATGGCGTACTTTATCAAAGCACTTACAGCCGACTATTCGCCATCAAGCCCGGCTCGACCGCCGAAATCGTTGCCGTGACAAAGAAACCAGAACCCACTCTGCAGGCTCTGCGTCAACAGATGAACCAGCTGACCGCCGCCCTCGCCTTCACGAAGCAGCGTGGTACAGAACTTGAAGCGCAACGAGACAAGCTGCAACAGATGCAGAAGACG
>JBLFXD010000666.1:0-4405 GCA_047611045.1 Planctomycetaceae bacterium
TGTTCCATTCATCGAAAGTAGCATCGTGCTCGCAGCCAGCAGGAGCCGCGGCCCTCGAAAGGCGCGATGTAAAAAACAGCCCGGTACGAAGCTCTTCAAACGGTGGGATAACATGGTTCGGAGCCCATTCTGCTCGTAACGGCAGGAAGCAACACACGTGAAGCAAGTATGCCAGCGACAACTCATCAGCTGGTGAAAGGCAATTGCCTGATTAAGGATCGTATGCCGGGAAAATCATGCAGACGCCGGCTGCCAACTGGACCAACACGGTCAGACGATATTCATTCTGCCTCAACCAGTTTGTCACAAGACTCAAGGTCTGAAGCATTCACATTCAACCTGACTTTCGTGACAAATCAGCTTCCAGCATCTATAGAGACAATCCAGTGCCAACGAATTTTCATCCACCAACACCGGCACCAGTCGTCATTCAGAACATTTCGATCATCGAGAATCATCGCTCCGCGACTTCCCGGGTTCAGCAGATTACTTCCGCGATCGCATTGAGCCTGCAGTGTCCGGGGCTGCAGCTGGAAGCTGTTTGTCGGTGAGCTGGTTTCTGATCTTCATGGAGTGAGACTTCGCACAAGAATGATGTCTCCCCGCTTTCAGGGAATCGACTTCGTGCAAATTGAAACCGGCGTCCACGACCTGCACGTCCATCTGCTCGCCGCCGTACCCAACGCGTCCTGCCTGGAAGCACACGGCTTCGGCCTCGAACGATTTCTCAAAGAACCACTTCCCATCATCGACGGATACGCGACTGCCCCCGATCGAGACGGTCACGGCGTGGAATTCGACTGGGAGCAGCTTTCCCATCATCGCGGCTGATGAAGTCCGACGAGTCGCTGTGACCACGTTCTCAAAGCGTCGTGCCAAGGTTGGCACTGTCGGGGTGGTCGGGGTTGATGGTGCCTGGGGGGTAGATGGCTGGGAGCGGGCGGGTGATGCCTGAGACTTCGGCGGGGACGTCCAGCAACGCGTCCAGGTTCCCGGTCGACACTGGCGGAAGATCGGGGAATGCCAGTTCGACGAGCGTTGTTGACCTGGGTTCAGGTGAGAATGGCAATTCGAAGCGTTCGATCCAGGCTTCGTGCTCGTCGCCGAAGACTCGCTGCAATTCGTCCTTCGCGACTGCTCGGTCGTCTGCGGAATCAAACTCCGTCCAGACGTAACGGGCCAGCTCATCGAGCTTCGTACTGGAACGATTCAGTCGGGCACCCTCCAGCACGGTCAACCAGGCTTTGTGACGATCGCCTGTCGTTACGTAGTGCTCGGCCAGGAAACGCCAGCCGGTTTCGAGCGACGGGTCCAGCTCAACGGACTTCTGCCAATCCGCGAAGGATTGAGTTTGCGTGATCGCTCGCCAGGCAAAATAGCGTCCGTCCCAGGTTGGACGCATGAGTGCGAGAATCGCCAGAACTAATCCCGAATGGATCACCACCAGCCCGGCTCCGCTGGCGAGTCGATTTCGCAGACGGAGGTCGTAGCACAGCCAGCCAACGATCGCGCCGTAGATCAGTCCGAGAAGATGCGCACCGTTTGCGATTGGCAAACTCATAAACATCGTCAGCGGGATACAGATGAAAAGTGACGCGAAGCAAATCGGCACCAGCGATGGATGCATCCGCTCGGCAATGTCCTCGTCGTGCCGTCGGACGATCAGAATCAGGCCGAACTGCGCAAAAACCATTCCCGAAATGCCAACGGCACTCTGATTAATGGCGGCCTCCGGCAGAATCGAAAATGTCGCCGCGACGACGCAGAACACAAGGTAGCGAAGTTTGCCCAGCTTCGGTTCGAGCAGGTCTGCAAACATCCAGAACGCCAGCACGTTCATGAGTAGGTGAACCAGATTGCCGTGATGGAACGCGTTGATCGTCAGTCGCCACCATTCGCCTTCCCACAACATGAACATGCCGTTGATGTCGGGAAAGTCTGTCAGCAGCAGAACGTTGAGGGCTCCGGGCTTAACGGAAAGCCCGCTCACGCTGCCGGCCGAGTACGAGGCCGAAACCGACAGGGCATACAGGAAGCACGACACCAGAATCAGCAGACACGTCACCGGTAGGCGGCAGAAGGCTCGGCCAACTGTTCCGAAGGGTGAGATGCTGGTGGTCACTGATTTGGAGTCCGAAGCTGCTGGGCGATTGCGGCTGTCACCGGAACTCGGTGACTGCGGCGGATGATCGCAGAAGACTCAGAGGAAACAACAGAAGCCCGGCACCCTCCCAGTTGCCGGGCTTCTGATTGCGATCTGCTTTGGCGACTCCGGACTCTGATCCAGTGATTGCTCAATGGAGAAAGTCCGTCAACGCCGGCAGCAGTTTTCAGCGTTTTCGCAGCTGACTTTCTCCGAAGAATTCCTCGACCTTCTGGTGAAGATCAATCTCCCGCTCCCGCTTGTTCGGGATGCTGTTGTCGCGTTCCGGGTTGCGAACTTTCCAGACAACCGGCGGCAACTTGCCGGGCGTCGTCCCAGTTCCGGGCAGCAAATACAGCTTCTGCATTTCTTCGAGATTCATTGGTCGAGCACCGATTCTGCCAAACACCGAAAGCTGGTCTCCGGCTTCGTCAACAGCTCGGTCACGATCGAAGGCTTCGCTGACCGCCAGGGCGTGGCCGCCGTGCGGAATCTTGAAAGACGAAACCAGTTGCGGAGTCGGTCTCGGTGAGAAACCGTCGTTGCCTGGTGTTTTCGGCGAGGTCAACTGAACGACGTGCAGACCGTTATGCCCATCGGCGAGATAGGCATACGCACTGGCATAAGTGAATCCCAGTTTGACGTCGTGCAGGTCGTTGATCTTGCCACCCGCCGTAAAGACCTGATCCACTTTCGGATCGCGAGGATTCTTCACATCCAGAATGGTCAGGCCGTGGCTTCCCGTCGCGACGTAAGCGTAAGTTCGAGCGACGTAGATGTTGTGAGCTTCTTCCAGATGAAGCGAGGTCACCGGCTCCGGGTCTTCCGGATTCGTGACATCCATCACCTTGATGCCGTCGTGGTCGCAGATGAATGCGTAACGGAACTGGAATTCGACATTGCCTGGCTCGTTGAGCCATTCGCCTTCCGGCAGCACTCTGACGACCCTGAGGTTTTTGTGATCCTCAATGTCGACGATCACCATCCCCGCGTCGCACGCAATCCAGGCATACTTACCCCAGATCGTGATGCGGCGTGCTCCGTCCAGAATGCCGTCGGGGTTAAAGACGACGTCCTTCTTCACGAAGTTGTTGTTCGGGTTTCCGTCGAGCAGCGTTCCGGCACCGACCAGGAAGAGGCCTTCGAAACTGTCCGTGCAATAGATGAATGCGTAGCGCATCGGGACGGACTGTTCGAAGTTTTCCGGCTGGTGAGTTCGCGTGGGATCCGGAGCCATCGTTGAGGGCGATGCGACGTCCGTGCAGTTTTTCGATCGTACGTAGAACTTCTGACCAAGCGGCGATACGGGTGCTGTCGTGTATCGTTCCGCGAAGCCTTTGTGATCGGTAAAGGCGATGTCAAAGATGCGGAAGCCGCCTTCGCCACACGCGGCGTAAAGGTACTCGCCTCGATGCTGAAGATTCTGAATGTCGTGCTTCATGCCTGGATGAGTCAGATTGTCGATGATGTCACGGCCCGGATGTTCGTAAGCGGTCTGAAGCTGTCGATCGTTCTCGACATGCTGCTTGAAGTAATCCGGAAACGCGTCACGGTGCATCGTACTACCGATAATCGACTGCGGTTCGTCACGTTCCTGAACCACCGGCGACCAGACACCATGCTCGCCAGCGGCGATCCATGCGTAGCGGCCCATGTGGTTCATGTATTTCGTGCCGAGCATTAGCAACTGCGACATGATCGCGTTGTTGTCGTCGTCGCCTGAAAGGTGACAGTCAGCACACATCTTCGTTTCGCCACGGCCGCGGACGGTGTGCGGCACGTTCGTACTGAAGGCACACCCGCTGAGGCCTTCTGCCGAAATCGTCTGCTGCTGGTAGTAAACGTTCTCGCGGTTTCCGTTGTACGACGAAACGTGGACGGAGCAGGCCGACCGAACCGGATTGATTCGCTGACCGGTCGCGTTGGCATCTTTGGCGAGCATGAAGACGTCATCACGCAGCGTCTGGAAGTTGTACGCGGTGTAGTTCTTCGTGACGTCGCCTTCGTAGTGCAGTTCCGGCATCTTCTTGTCGGCCTTCTGGACGAGATGACAGCCGAAGCAACTCGGATTCCACGACGAGTGACAGGCGATGCAGTTCATATCCCGAATCGCGTGCGCACACTTTCTCGGATCTTCAGGAACGTCTCCCCACTCAAATTTGTACTGGTTCTCCTTCTCCGTAAACCGAACGGTCTTCGAAAGTGCCGACAGAGCGTTGTAGTCAGGATGGCTCGGAGTGATGGTGTCTCGAACCTGTTTGA
>JBLFXD010000667.1:0-4405 GCA_047611045.1 Planctomycetaceae bacterium
CTCGAAAACCGGTGTACTTCGCTCGGCCGTGGCTGCCCCTGAGTAGCGCAACGAAACCTAGCGGGATCAGCGATGTGACAATCGAGGCCGCTCAGGTCGTTGATGGTGGCAGCTGTTGTCATCCGATTGAGCACACGACCAATGACATCATGCGTCACGGCTGTCGTCGTTTTTCGCCGCTCCGGTCGACCAGACCGGAGGCAGTTGCGGAGTTCCCGATGGGTTCTGCGGGTTCCGTCAGATGTTTCAGTAATACTCCGCTTGGCAGGAGACGCACGAAATCCGCAATTCGTCAAGGATTGGAACACCGGTCAGCTCTGACGGCGGTAGCTATGGGAGATTTCCGAACGAGTGCCTGGTGGCGTCAGAAGCAGCGGATGCTCCAATAACAGACAGCACCAAAGGCGGCTCCCATTGGCAGAGTGATGAGCCACACACGAAGAATTTTTCCGATCACGCCCCAGTTCGCTTGCCGAGTGACTGTGCCGATTCCAAAAAATGATCCGCAGATTCCGTGTGTTGTGGAAGCCGGAAGACCAACCGACGTCGCGCCGATTGCGACTGAGAGTCTCAGCGAGTCGTCACCCGGGAGCAGCGTCAACAACGGGCTGTTTTGTGGGATCTGAAGCATGTCGTTCAGCGAATCTGCTTCTGTCTGATCGACCAGGTGCTCGAGCGGCTACGCTGGCGACGGGTAAATCTGGGAGTCGGTCATGAGCGACTTTCACGTCGCCGTTGCCGTCTGGAAGCCCACCAGATTGGGACATCGGAATTTCACGCCGGTGCGGACAAGCCATGCCAGGAGTCCCGGTGGAAGTCCCCCGGATCACGTGCAAAAACTTGAAGCGTTATCAGACTCCACTGGCTGATCTGACTGCGTACAATCCTCTTGGCTGGTACTATCGTGGCTTCACGTTGCGACTGGCAGGCCAGTCAGCTCCACGTCGAACCAATGCGAGTTCCAGATGAACGAGAACCTTTTCGATCAGCGGGCACGACTGCCAATGTCTCGGCGGCGGGTTCTGGAGATTGGCGGCATCGGCGCTGTTGGACTGACGCTTCCGGCGTTGTTGCAGGCGGAAGGTATTAATCTGACGGCATCCGGTGCCAGCGGCCCGCCACGATCCTGCATCTTCATCCATCAATTTGGTGGACTGAGCCAATTGGATTCGTGGGATATGAAGCCAGAGGCGCCGCAGGAGATCCGAGGTCCGTTCTCCTCGATTCCAACCGCGGTGCCGGGATTCCATGTCTGCGAACTCATGCCGCGGCTCGCACAGATTTCCGATCAGTACGCCGTCATCCGGTCGATGACGCACCACATGGCAGAGCACCGGATGGCCAACTCGATGTACCTGGCCGGACGTGCGAAGCCGGCAGTCGACGATCCGTCGTTTGGCGCCATTGTCACCAAACTGCGTCCTTCCAGTTCCAGTCTTCCCGGACACGTCTGGCTGCAGAAGTTCGGCGGGGGTGCCGCTCCCCCGGATCACACGTACCTGACCGGCGGGCGTCTCGGCATGGCCTATGCGCCGATGCTGATCGGCGAGCGGCACGACGACAATCCGGCAGCGGCCGACTTTCGGGTCCGAGCGTTTGACACCCCGACGGGTGTGACGTCTCAACGTCTTCAGGAGCGGCGAAGTGTGTTGCAGGGTTTCGAACGCCATTCCCCACTGCGTATGACGTCCGAGTTCGCAGCGCAGGACCTGTATCAGCAACGGTCGTTTGAACTGCTGCACGGGACCGCGGCGAAGCAGGCCTTTGCCATCGACCAGGAAGACGCGTCCGTCCGGGATCGCTACGGCCGAAATCCGCTGGGACAGAACCTGCTGCTGGCGCGACGGTTGATCGAATCGGGTGTTCGGCTGGTGAACGTCGTTGCCTGGACCGGCCTAGCTGCCGACGAGAAGTTTGTCAGCGTCGAGACATGGGACATGCACGGCAACGCCGATGTTGGCATCTTCGAAGACGGTTGGAACGGGCTGCCGTTCGCACTGCCGCGCACGGATCAGGCAGTGGCGACACTCCTGGACGACTTGCGAGACCGGGGTCTGCTGGATTCAACGCTGGTTGTCCTTGTCGGTGAATTCGGCCGCACTCCCATCATCCGCAAAGGCGGACGACGAATTGGTCGCGACCACTGGCCGCAATGTTACTCGGCCATGCTGGCCGGAGCGGGAGTCCGAGGCGGGGCCGTTTATGGCGAATCGGATCGACATGCAGCGTTCGTCAAATCCAATCCCGTGACACTCGAGAACTTCACCGCGACACTGTTCGCCGCGATGGGAATCAATCCCGCGTCACGGTTGAGCCCCGACGGCTTTACAGATCCAGCCAGCAGCGGCGAACCGATTCCGCAGCTGCTGGGCTAAGGGCCGCTCATTCGATCTCCATGAACCGCACGCACACTGGCGTCGGCACTTCGATGCTCATCGATGTCGGTGTCAATTCGCCGGTGGTCTGATCGATCTTGAACACGATCACGTTACCGCTCGATTGATTCGCCACCAGCATGTATCGACCACTCGGTTCGATGGCGTAATTGCGGGGAGTTTTGACCCCCATCCCCTGATGTCCGACGGCCGTCAGTTTGCGCGTCTTCTGGTCAATCGAGAAGATCGCGATCGAGTTGTAAGGGTCGCGGTTCGACACGTAGACAAATTTCCCTGACGGATGGACGACAGTCTCGGCGGTGCTGCCTCCCTTGCGTTTGACATCCTTTGGCAGCGTGGACAGTACTTGTGTCTGCGTGAGCTCGCCCTTCTCTGAGTCATAGTCACACGCGATCAGCGTCAGGTCACTTTCACCGTTGATGTAAGCGGTCTTGCCGTCCGGATGCCACGCGAAGTGACGCGGGCCCGCTCCCTTGGGCGTATTGAACGCGCCATGCGGAGTGAGCGTCCCCTTGTCCGCATCGAAGGTATAGATAATCACCTTGTCCAGGCCCAGGTCACAGCACAGCGCAAACTTGTTCGTCTTGTCCACATGGATCGAATGCCCGTTCTTCTTTGGACCCTGGTGCTGCTGAAACGATGATGCCTTGCCGAGTTTTCCATCGGCTCCGATCGGAATGCAGATGCAGCTTCCGCCCGAGTAGTTCGCGGCGAGGACATTCTGCCCGGTCGGATCAATGACCAGATGGCACGGCGCCCCACCCTGCGACGGTAGCGAGTTCAGCAACGTCAGGTTGCCCGATTTGGCGTCGATGGCAAAAGCACTGACTGTTGCCTCTCCCTCATTGACGGCGTACAGAAACTTCCTGTTGGGATGAAATGCGACGAATGATGGACTGCTTGTTTCACCGGACAGCGTCGGCTGCGACAAAGTCCCTTCCTTGAGATTCAGCTCGCACTGATAGATGCCCTTGCTGGCTTTGCCCGTGTAGGTGCCAAGGTAAACGCGATACATGTCCTGCGCCTGTACGGATCCAGAGACAAGAAGAAGGACAACAAAGGAAAGTCGGAAGCTCATGGGTGTGATCTCCATTGGGTGAATGTCATTTGACTGCAGCCGTGTGCACACAAGGTGTGATCGTTTTGATGTCCGCGAAACTGTCTTCGCGCCGACTCGCCAATAATTGTTCACAGGAAACACGCCTCGCGTGCACTCGATGCGGTTTATGTTGTCTTGGAGATTCCGGATCGTGACTATCGTGAAGGCCGCACAGTCATATCGAGGAAGGTTAATGTATGCCAGCATCCTCAGCGTACGACCTCTTGACTGAATTCTTCGGTGCAAATTGCAGGGCCCTAAGTCATGTCGCTACAAACCACCGGTTTCCAGGATCGGGGACATGCCATTTGTCGTTCAACAAACCGACTCCGGTCTGATCGGCCGACCGAAGTTGACTTGTGTGACGTACACCGCTGCTGTCGTCCAATCGATGGCGCGACGATGGCCTCTTCGCTGCCAGCTGCATCAATCTGTGCGCGCGTCGGTCGACCAAGCCCGGAGCAGATTCGCAGGTCCTGTTGCCCGAGACCACTGACTGATTGACCTACAGTTTGAGTCACTGTGGCTGAGCTCTATGGATCGACACACCAGATGTGCGGCTCGACGTTTGCCGGACCGAGTTGTCAGAATGGTTCTCTGTATTGAATCTTCAACCACACGCTGACGGGATGTCCGGCAGGATGCACAACAGAGCGGTCGACGGACTGGATGCAGCATGACGCACAGGTTGGCGGCTCGGGAGCCTGCCGATGTCAACAAACCTTGAGTCCGCTGTCGAAAGCTACGTCCGTGCCCGAAGCCTGTCGCAGGGAAGCCGTGATGCACGCTCACACACAATGCCCAGGAGGATGAGAAGATCGCCATGTGGCGTGAAGTCGACGCTCTTTATCTGGCGGAATGGGCCTATTTCCTGGGCAAGCTCAAGGAAGTAAACGAAGGCAGCGGTACG
>JBLFXD010000668.1:0-4399 GCA_047611045.1 Planctomycetaceae bacterium
TGAACGTTCGAACTATATGGTGAGACGAGTCGATCGGTTGAGGCTGCTTCCACGGGTGTCGTTACCTCTCCCCCTTGGGGGAGAGGTCGCCGTCTCAGCGGCGGGTGAGGGGGCGTCGGGTTTGATCGCCAGGAACCGACCTGTAAACCCTCACCCGGGCCTGAGAGCCCGACCTCTCCCACAAGTGGGAGAGGTGACAATTCCGCGAGAACGGCAGTGGCCGCTCACTGCTCGCGGACGTCGATTCTAGAAGGAGACGGTGGCCGTGCGACTGAATCTGTTTTCGATCAGTTACGCCGGACTCTGGGGGCAGGACACTCTGCCGCTCGACGACTTCATCGGCAAGGCTGCATCACTCGGTTATGACGGAGTGATGCTGGCTGGGAAACGGCCGCATCTTTCGGTTCTCGACACAGACGATCGGCGGATCGAGGAGCTGCGATCTGAACTGGCGAAGCACGAGATCAGTTGCGACGTCATCGGTGCTTACACTGATTTCTCGATGTCGAGTTCCGAGCTGCCGTCAAGCGAGTTGCAGATCAACTACCTGGAACAGCTGGCTCGAATTGCTCAGCAGTTGGGCACCGGGGTGATTCGAGTTTTTACGGCGTACGAGAAAGCAGGGGAAGCTCCGCTGGCTTCCTGGCGAAGACTGACTGGCATTTTCCAGGAGTGCTGCGATCGCGTCGGCGAGTTTGGCGTGACGCTGGCGATTCAGAATCACCACGACATTGCCATCGCGACACCGGCGTTGCTTGAGTTTCTAGCGGACATCGATCGGCCGAACTGCAAACTCGGATTCTATGCCTGGTCACCGGCTCTGCGAGGCCAAGACCTTTACGAGTCAGCACGGCTCGCTGCGCCCCACACTGCCATTACGACGAATGCGGACTATGTTCGGTTTCCGCAGTTTCGTTATCAGCCGGAATTGGTGAACTACTCGCGAAACGACGTCGACATGGTGCGTGCAGTGCCGTTTGGCGAAGGGTTCATCGATTTCGAGGCGTACTTTTCCGGACTGGTTGACGGAGGCTTCGACGGCATCGCGACATACGAAATGTGTTCGCCGTTGCGAGGTGGTGGAAGCATCGAAAACCTGGACAGCTGTGCGAGTGGTTTTGTGAAGTGGATGAAGGGCCGAAAATTCGGAGCGGCTTAAATTGGCTCTCGTCGAACTGGGCATTTCATTGCTTGGTTTCTTAGCTCACGCGAAGACGCAAAGGTCGGGATTCGAGACACACGTCTTTGCCCGGTCGAGAGTCGAATCTAGGAAGTTATCCTCGACACGTCCGCAGCGCCGAACTGATACAAGGCAAGTTTCTATGAGATACGCAGTCGTCCTTTCGATGGTTGTTCTGATCGTGAGCGCGGTTCCGCTGTTGGCAGTCGCCGAAGAAGCGACACAGGTCGACCGTGTTTCTGCCTCGATTCGCAAAGCAATTCCGCTGCTCGAAAAAGCTGCTGCGGGGTCTGCCAAGGAACGAAAATGTTTTACCTGCCACAGCCAGGCCGTGCCGGTCTTCGCGATGGCCGAGGTTCGGATGCGCGGGTTCGAGATCGACGACGAGATTTTTGAGTCCCAACTTGATCACACGGCGGCACACTTGAAGCGAGGCCTCAAGGGGTATCTCAAGGGTAAAGGGCAGGGCGGTCGAGTGATGACCGCCGGTTACGCCTTGTGGACTCTGGAAGCGGGTGATCGGAAACGCGATGAGACAACAGCCGCCGTCGTGCATTATCTGTTGGAGTTTCAGAAGGATGACCAGCGTTGGCACCAGTCAAGTTCACGGCCCCCGTCGTCAGGCAGCGATTTCGCCAATACGTACCTTGCGTTGCGTGCGTTGAGAGAGTTTGCGACCGACGAACAGCAGACGGCGGCTGATGATCGGATCAAGGACGTTGGCAAGTGGCTGCTGGCGACTGAGGCGGCCGGAACAGAGGATCGGGTATTTCGATTTCGAGCGTTGCCCTACGTCGATGCGGGCACAGAGGAACTGGACGCCGCCCGCGATGGTTTGGTTTCCTTGCAGCAGGCGGATGGTGGATGGTCGCAGAGGCCAGACATGAAAAGCGACGCCTACGCAACAGGCTCGGTTCTGACCGCGTTGTTGCGCAACGGTTCAAAGAGCGGCGAAGCGGTAATCCAGCGAGGCGTTGACTACCTGCTCGATACGCAGCTGGAAGATGGTTCGTGGCACGTTGTCACGCGAGCGAAACCGTTTCAGCCGTACTTCGAGACTGGCTTTCCCCACGAAAAGGATCAATTCATCTCCACGGCGGCGACAGGCTGGGCGACGATTGCGCTGGCACTGACGCTTCCGAATGAGAAACCAGCGAGCCTTGATCGATAACGCTGTCAACGCAAGGCCATCATTGAACTGCGTCCGCTGGTTTCGAGTGAGACCGCTTATTTCGGCGAAGTGACCACCGGCGCGATGATGTGCGATGCGAATTTACTGTTGTGGTGGATCGTGTTGATTGCCTTTTGAGCGTCGTTGGGGAACTCGATCGTCAGCGGTTTTCCGTTTTGCGGGTTCGGTTCGTAAAGAGGTGCTCCGGTGCTGGCAACGGTGACTCGGATGCGGTGTCCCTTGTTAAATATCTGACTGATCCAGCCGACAGGGAACGCGACCTTGTGAACCTTGCCGGGAGTCATCAGGACTTCTTTGTCGAAGCCTTCGCGATAACGGGCTCGCAGCGGGTAATCGATGATGAGGATCGATCGACCGTCGGGATAAACATCGCTGACGCGCACGATGAAGTCCGTATCGAGAGCTGTTGACGAGACATGCAGTTCGGCGTGGACTCGGCCGGTCCACTCGACGGGCGTTTGAAGTGGCGCGGTCGTAAACGTGCGAACTTCGGACTGCTTCTCGAAGGCGCGAGCGTCTCGTGCACCGGGGAACGATCGACCTGGAATCTCCATCGGGTGAAGTGGATCGCTGACGTAGCTTGTCGAGCTACTTTCGGACGCCTGCTTGAGCGTTGAGAGTCCTCCGCCGCTGTGCAGGAACATCGACGTTTCCGCCACTTTAGGCGGAAAGTCTTCGGCCGTTCGCCAGACGTTTCCGGGGGCACCGGGTTCGTCGACGGCTCCCATTACGTAGTAACGCACGTTGGCGTCGCGGTCGGCTCCGTTGTCTTTGCCCTTGAGATAATGGTCGAACCAGCGAACCATGTGCGTCGGCACGTCGAAGGCGGCGTTCTCGGGATAAACCATCTCGCCTATCCGGTTACTTTTGTTGCTTCCACCGTGCAGCCATGGGCCGATGATCAGTTGCTGCTGATTTTTCGAGTTCGCGCCGCCGTGATGCTGCCGGCCCTGGAAACTCGCAACCGACCCCTGGTTCATGAAGTCGTACCAGCTGCCGATTGTGAAGCACGGGACGTTCATTTTGTCGAAGTGCAGCGTGCAGTCTTCGGCCTTCCAGTAGTCATCGTAGGTGGGGTGTCTGAACCATTCGGCGACGAGTCGCTGGTTGTCCTTTGGGTCGCGGGCGACGGCGTCCATCCCTTTGAAACGAACGGGTCGAGTCGTGCCGCCGATTCGATAGCCTTCCTGGAACAGGCTCAGGCCGGTATCCCGCATGTACTGACAAACGAGATGCGGAGGCTGCGTCACGGCCAGATAGTTCTGAGCGTACCCGCCCTGCGAGCCGCCGAATGTCCCAATCTTCCCCGTGCACCACTTCTGCTTCGCGAGCCACTCGCACGTGTCATAGCCGTCTGACAGCTCACCCCATTGCAGCGCTCGATAGCCGACCCACGTTCCTTCGGATTTTTGCGCACCTCGAAAGTTGACCAAAGCGACGACGTATCCCGCCCTCGCGGTTGCGGCCGCGGCCTTGCGTGTCGACGTGCCTCGCAGGCTGGCGTAGCGTTGCTCGAAGACCGCTGGCCACGGACCATCGCCATTGGGGACGTAGAGGTAAGCCGACAGTTTGACTCCGTCACGCATCGGGATCATGACGTGCCGTTCGGCGACGTCTCCGAAGTCGAGATCAGTTTGGGCAACGGCGGGGATCGTAAATACGGCAATGAGGGCCGCGGCTGTCAGAAGGCGAGGCATGGCGTGTTCTCTTGAGAGGTGCAGGGAACCAGTCATCGATCAGCAGTACACGATAGAGAAATGCAGGACCGCCCGGCTACTATCCGAGGCGAACTTGCGATGATGAACTTGCGATGATGAACTTGCGATGATGAACTTGCAACGGTGGCCGGCGGTGTCGGTCAGTCGAAGACTTCAGGAAGAAATCGGAGCAGACATGACGGCTTTCGCCTTGACTGAAGATCGAAGACGGTTCGGCGGAGTCATTCGACACGGTGCCGTCTGCATGGCGGTTCTGGTGTTGCTTGTGCTGGTCGGTCGATTCCCGGCGGAACTTTCAGGTCGAGTCAA